>JADGDA010000165.1 GCA_015228695.1 Alphaproteobacteria bacterium | reverse complement strand
GGCGGCGGAGGCTGGTCAGCCGGCGGGGGCTCGTCCGCTGGCGGCGGCTGATCAGCCGATTGATCAACCGGAGGCTGGGCATCGCCCCCCATCGCGGCCTGTTCGTCGAGTTCTTGGGTTGCCCCGGCGGCACCACCGACAACTTGGTCGAGGTCCGAATCGGTCAGTTCAGAGCCGGCGGGAACGCTCGGACGGGTGGAGTCGGAGTCGTTCTTCTTCCGGAAAGCCATGGCGAGCCTCCTATGTCGTTAAAACTCAGGGGGTGCGCCGCTCGCAAAGAACCTTCGCGGAAGCCCCGACACATGCGGATGTGACCAGGGCGAGGACGGTGTGCAAACCATCAGGCGCAACTACGTGGAGACACTTATCTCAGAAAAAAATTCTATTTTCCACCTGAATTTTTCCATCCTGCTCCCGGTAACGGGGAGAAGTCCCCGCGAAGACGATTCGGATCCAGAGAAAACGTGTTGTCCATCAACTGGATAGCGTTCCATCCAACGTCTCTGGCCCCCCTTCCGGGAAGGCGTCGGAAAAATGCCGCTTCCTCCGCCGATCGGCCGAGGCCTCCTCCCGAAATCGCGCGACTCATGGTCGCGGGGGGGGTGGAAACAGTCCTTGCGCATGAAGGGGGGACGCCGCACCATGCCGTGCCGTTTTGGAATTACTCCTCCCGATGTCAACGCTCCTTCCCCTTCTCCTTCCGCCGCGTCCGTTCCTGCCCGTCGGCGGCAGGCTGGCGGCGTTCTACGCGGCTTATTTTTTCGCCGTCGGCATCCATCTTCCGTTCTGGCCCCTCTGGCTCGAGTCGCGGGGGATGAGCGCGACCGAAATCGGGGTTCTGCTCGCGGCGTCCCTGTGGGCGCGCGTGTTCGCCAATCCGCTCGCCGGCCATATTGCCGACAGCAGGGGGCGGCGGAAGGGGCTCATGATCATTCTGGCGGGGCTCAGCATCGCCGTGTTCATCCTGTTCGCCGTGGCCAGGAGTTTCTGGCCGCTGCTCGTTCTTTGCGTGCTGTTCGGGGGCGTTTTTTCCGCCCTCATGCCGCTCGGCGAGAATCTGGCCATGCTGACGGCCTATGCCCGTCGACTCGACTATGGACGGATCCGGCTCTGGGGATCGCTGACCTTCATCGTCGCTTCCATCGCCGGGGGCCGTCTGTTGGTGGAGTCTCCGCCGTCCGCGATTCCGTGGGCCATCCTGGCCGGTCTGCTGGCGACCTTCGCCGCGTGCTTTTTGTTGCCCGAGGTTCCGGAGAGGGCCGCCGGAGAGGGCGTCCGGCCGCTCCGGGGACTGTTGTCCGATGCGAATTTCCGGCTTTTTCTCGTCGCCGGCAGCCTCATCCACGCCAGCCACGGCGTCTACTACGGTTTTGCCACCCTGCACTGGCGTCAAGCCGGGCTGGGAAGCGACCTCATCGGGGGGTTGTGGGCCGAGGCGGTGGTGGCGGAAATCGTTCTTTTCGCCTTCAGCGGAGCGGTCGTTTCCCGGCTGGGGCCGGCGGGGCTCCTGATGCTGGGCGCGGCCGGGGCGGTGGTGCGGTGGACGGCCCTGGGACTCAGCTCCGCCGTCCCCGTGCTGGTGGTGGAGCAGACCCTGCACGCCCTGACCTTCGGAGCGACCCATCTGGGCGCCATGCATTTCATCGCCCGCGCCGCCCCGCCCGGAGTCTCGGCGCAGGCACAGGCGCTGTATTCGTCGATCGGGATGGGGGCCAGCCTCGGAATCGCCATGCTGGTGTCGGGCGGACTCTACGACAGGCTGGGCGGGTACGCCTTTCTGGCGTGCACCGTTCTGGCCCTGGGCGGTTTCGTCGCCTGCGTGTTTCTGTTCCGGCGCTGGAACGGCGGTCGTCTGGAGCTGTAGCTACAGGACGATCCGTCCGCCCCCGCGCAGGCTTTCCAGCACGGCGATGGTGGCGAGGCTCGCCTGGACGGTGTCCCCCTCGTCCACCGGGGCGGGGCCTCCCGTGGTCACCGCCCTCACGAACGCCTCGACTTCGGCCCGATGGCCCTTGTCCTGGCCGAGACGTGCCTTTTCGCGGGTGACGCGCCCGGACGCGGCGAGGGTCAGTTCCAGGAAATTGTCGATGGTCGCCACCGTTCCCCCGGCGAACGCCTCGAACCGCTCCTTGGAAAAGGCAGTGTCGCCAAGGGCCGTGTAGGCGATGGTGGCAAGGCTTCCGTCGGCGAAGCGCAGCGTCACCGTCAGGTCATCGCAGACACCCGCGACGGCTTCCCCCGAATCGGCCTGGACCGAGAGGATATCGGCTCCCGCCAGGTAACGGGCGAGGTCGACGAAGTGGCAGACCTCCCCCAGGATGCGGCCGCCCCCCTCGTCGCCGGCGTTGACCCAGGTGTCGGGCGGCAAGGCCCCCGCGTTGACCCGCAGCAGCAGGAACTTCGGACCCACGTGCCGGGCCAGATGCGCCCGCGCCCGGACCGCCATGGGCGCGAAGCGGCGGTTGAATCCCACCATGAAGAAACCGGCCGCCCCCTGCCGCGCCCGGACCACCGTGTCGAGCTGCTCCCGGTCGAGCGCCAGGGGCTTTTCCACCAGCACCGATTTTCCGGCGGCGAGCGCGCGCGCGGTCAGATCGGCGTGGCTGGCGTGGCGGGTGGCGATCAGAACCGCGTTGACGGCGGGATCGGCGAAGACCATCTCCGGGTCGGTTCCCGCGCGGGCGAACCCGAACGCCTGCCGGGCGTGCTCGGCGGTGGCTCCGCGCTGGGTGACGATGGTCCCCAGGGTGACGCCCTCCAGCCGTTTCAGCTCCGGCAGCAGAACCGTCCGCGCGAAGGCTCCCGCGCCGATGACGCCGATGACGCACCGGCCCGTCGCCCCCCTGGGGACGGCCGGAGCAAACTCCGGCTTCGTGGTCGCGGAGGGGCGGGCCGCATAACGGAGGACGACCCCCAGGTGGGGCTCCTCCTCCCCCAGAACCAGGGCATAGGCGTCCTCGGCGCGGTCGAAGTCGAAACGGTGGGTGATCAGCGCGCCGACGTCGAGCCTGCGGGGCAGGGACGGGGACATCAGGCGGACGCACTCGGCCAGATTGTCGGTCTCGGTCCAACGGACCCAGCCGACGGGATAGCCGACGCCACGCCCCTCGAACGCCTCGTCGTAGCGGCCGGGGCCGTAGGACCGGGACACGGTGACCGACAATTCCTTTTTCATGAAATCGGCATAGGGAAACTCGGTCCCGGTCTTGCCGACCATCACCACCCGCGCCCGGTCGCGCGCCAGTTGGGCGGAAAGCCGCAAGGGCTCGCTGGACGAGGTCGCGGCGGCGATCAGAACCGCGTCGCACCCCCGCCCGCCGGTCAGCGCGGCCACGGCCTCGATCAGCCCCGACGGCTCTTTCAGATTCCAGGCCAGTTCCGCCCCCAGCCTCCGCGCCAGGTCCAGGCGTTCCTGATTGTAATCCAGGACCAGCGCCCGCGCCCCCGCCAGGGAGAGGAACTGAGCGGCGAGCTGGCCGACCAGCCCCATTCCCAGCACCGCCACCACGTCCCCCAGGCCGGCACCCAGGGTGCGCACGCTGTGCAGGGCGATGGCGCCCAGGGTGGCGAAGGAGGCCTCCTCATCGCCGACATCGTCGGGAATCCCCGCGAGCAGGGCTCGGGGAACCACGTTCAGTTCGGCATGGTTGGCCAGTCCGGCTCCGGCGCAGGCGACCCGCTGCCCGACCCGGAAGGCGCCCTCCAGCCCCGCCCCGACCGCGACCACCGTTCCCGCCGAGGAATATCCGAGGGGAAGGGGCTCGTCGAGACGCGCCAGCACGGCCCGGAAGGTCGCCGCCAATCCGTCGCGCCGGGCCTTGTCCATCACCTTGCGCACCAGATCGGGGCGGGAACGCGCTTTCCCGGCCAAGCTCTGGCGGGCGAATTCCACCACCATGCGCTCGGTCCCGGCGGAAATCAGGGAGGCCCCGGTTCCGACCAGGACGTGGCCGGCGCGGACCCTGGGTTCGGGGACCTCGCGAAGGGCGAGTTTCCCCGACCGGGCGCTTTGAATAACCTGTTTCATGGCGTTCCCTTAACCCGCAGCCCTTTTTCCCGCAAGCAAGCCAGGGTCATCGCCCATTACCTGTTACCTGGAAAGCCGCCCAGTAGACCGGGTGCGGATAGCGGTTTTTGACGGCCCGCTGGGCCTCACGCAGTGCCTCAGCATAGTCCATACGGCGGTTCAAATCGTAGAAGCGCCCCATGAGGTTGGATGTGGCTTCATCGTCAACGTCCCATAGGCTGGTGACGACGCTTCGTGCGCCAGCATAGAGGAAGCCGCGTGTCAGGCCGATGATTTCATCGCCATTCGCGGCTTTGCCGATGCCCGTAGAGCAGGCGCTGAGAGTAACCAAGTCGGCATCAAGCCGCATCCCGTAAAGGTCACCAACGGTAACCAGACCGGCCTGAGAATGAGCGGCGGCCATATACAAGCCGGACTCCAGTGGGGCCGTTGCGTCGAACTTGGCATGGCCCGCAAAATGGACGACGCGGTAATTGCCAGCTTGTTGACGAAAATTGGTTGCAGAAGCCTCCTTGCGCACCAGCACGGTCGAACCTGGGCGTGTTGCAGCTACGGCCTGAGCCTCGGCCTCAGCGTGCTCAAGGGCGAATTTCGGATCACCGAGATCGGGGTTACCCAAAACTAAAGCCGTTTCCTGGCCGCCGCGTCGGGCCTTTAGGAACTGCGCCACGCTGGCGCTGGGAAGGAATCGCAGGGAGAAATCGTCAATCAGATAGGAGTTATCAGAATGGAGCGCGGCAAACGGTAGGTAATGGAGCACGCCATGGGGCACGATGACCAACCGTTCCGTGGAGATGCGCGACCGCAGCGGAGCCACCAACCGGTTATAAAGGGCACGGGCATGTGTCATGGAGTCCGTGCTGTTGGGATTCTGAACCGCCGCACGGAAACGCCCCACGGCGGCGGCCAAATCTTTGCCGTCAAGCTTCACCGCCTCGATCGCACGGCGAGTGACCAGGAATGCATACAAATCTTCGCCTGCGAGATGATAGGCTATCAACGTCTCGTCCAGCGGGACAAGTGCCTGTAGGTCGGAAGCCTTCGGGGCTGAAACCGTCACTAAGGAGGCTAATTCCGGCGCCTCACGCTTGATACGATCCCGGATTTCCGCGACTACCGAGCGTTGTGTTGTGATCCCCTCCGGCTTTTTATCAAGCACCAGCGCATCCATTTCGGCCTGATTGAGGGCCGTGATCATGGTGCTCGTGGCTTTGACATCGGTTGTCGGGGTGGCTAAATTGGAACGAGAGGCTAAAAGGTCCACAAGGGCTCGCGAATGCGCACGTTCGACGTACTCGAACGCTTCTGCTGTTCGGTCTTCAGCCACAAGAAGTTTTACGAGTTGTTGGTACGGCTGCTGTTTGTCGCCGACGAAGCCAACTTTGCTGGCTTCGGTGTTAACTGAAGATCGCATTTGCTCAATGACATCGATAGCGCGCTTAAAAAAACTTATCGCCTCAATGCGGTTGTTTTCAATTTCAGCAATGCGCCCCCTGTCAAACAAAGAAACCCACAATATGGAACTAAAGTTTACAGATTGCTGATGCGATAGAATTTCATCATACATTTGTTTTGATCGCGCTATATCACCAACTTCTATTTTGCTTTTTGCATGTAAAAATATATAGCCAATATTAGATGAAAATATATCATCTCTGTAAACTTCTTCTCTAATTTTAGAGGCGACGTATGAAGAGCCTCCCGTATTAAGAGAAAGCGCAATTTTCAA
>JADGDA010000164.1 GCA_015228695.1 Alphaproteobacteria bacterium | reverse complement strand
CGGCGACTGCGGGAACCGCCTCCGGTCATTCTGAATGACCGGTGATATGAGTTGATATGATGAGGGATGACTGACGATGCCGATGAGAAACAAGATTGTCTCCGCAGAAGAGGCAGCGGCACTGGTCCGTGAGGGCGACACCATCTGCACGACCGAATTCGTGCAGAGCGGAATCGCCGAGGAGATCCTGATCGCGATCGAAAAGCGGTTCCTTGAAACGGGCCAGCCGCGCGACCTGACGGTGGTTGCCGCCGCGGGACAGGCGGACAGCAAGGAAAAGGGGCTGAACCGCCTGGGCCACGAGGGGCTTTTGCGTCGCTACATCGGCGGCAACTGGGGCCGGGTCCCCAAGATCGTCAAGTTGGCCATGGAAGAAAAGATTTCCGGCTACAACCTGCCCCAGGGGGTGATCACCCACCTGTACCGGGATCAGGCGGCGGGCAAGCCGGGGACGTTCACCAAGATCGGACTGCACACCTTCGTGGACCCCAGGCTTGAAGGCGGCCGCGTCAACGACAAGGGCCAGAAGGGCATCGTGCACGTGGTGGAGGTGGACGGGGAGGAGTGGCTGTTCTATCAGGTCCGGCCGATCAACGTCGCGATCATTCGCGGCACCACGGCGGACCCGATGGGCAACATCACCATGGAGAAGGAGTCCCTGACCCTCGACTGCTTGGCGATGGCGATGGCGGCGAAGAACTCGAACGGCATCGTCCTGGCTCAGGTCGAGCGGATCGCCGAGCGCGGCTCGCTCAACCCGCGTCATGTCCACGTTCCCGGGATCATGGTGGACTGCGTGGTGGTGGCGGCGCCCGAAAACCACATGCAGAGCTATGCGACGCAGTACAATCCGGCCTATTCGGGGGAGATCCGGGTTCCGCTGGAATCGCTGAAACCGATGGACATGGACGAGCGCAAGGTGATCGCGCGCCGGGCGGCTTTCGAATTGCCGCCGAACGGCATCGTGAACCTGGGCGTCGGCATTCCCGATGGCGTCGCCGCCGTGGCCGCGGAGGAGCGGATTCTCGGCTACATCACGCTGACGACGGAAGCGGGCTCCATCGGGGGCGCGCCGGCCGGGGGCGCGGACTTCGGAGCGGCGGTGAACGCGGACGCGGTGATCGACCAGAACCAGATGTTCGACTTCTACGACGGGGGCGGCCTGGACATGACCTGCCTCGGGCTGGCCGAGGTCGACGAGTCGGGGAACGTCAACGTGTCGCGTTTCGGGACCCGGATCATCGGCTGCGGCGGGTTCATCAACATCAGCCAGAACGCCCGCACCGTGGTGTTCGCCGGCACCTTCACGGCGGGGGGGCTGGAAGTCGCGGTGGAGGACGGTAAGCTCCGGATCGTCAAGGAAGGCAAGAGCAAGAAATTCGTGAAGAAGGTCCAGCAGGTGACCTTCTCCGGGGACTATGCCCAGGAGCGGGGACAGCCGGTGTTCTACGTCACCGAGCGGTGCGTGTTCCGCCGGGGCAAGCGGGGGCTCAACCTGATCGAGGTGGCTCCGGGCATCGATATCGAGCGCGACATCCTCGCCCACATGGATTTCGAGCCGATCGTGCGCGAGCCCCAGATCATGGACCCGCGCATTTTCCGTCCCGAACTCATGGGGCTTGAAAAGGCGCTGCTCAACCTCGATCTCGAAGACCGCATCTCCTGCGACCGCAAGAACAACATCATGTTCCTCAACTTCGAGGGACTGCATCTGCGGACCCGCGCCGATATCGACAATCTCCGCTCGGCCCTGGTCAAGTACTGTGAGCAGGCGGGACGCAAGGTCGGCGTGGTCGTGAACTACGACTCCTTCCGCATCAACGAGGAGATCATCGATCCCTATGCGGAAATGATTCAGTTCATGCAGGAGAACTATTACACGACCATCACGCGCTATACCACCAGCGCCTTCATGCGGCGCAAGGTGGGCGAGGAGCTGCGTAACCGCAACATGGCTCCCCACGTCTTCGAGAGCAAGGAAGAGGCGCACGCATTCCTGGCCGCCCACGCGGAGGAAAAGGATTGAGGAACGGTCGCCGGCTCCGCGTCCTGGCCTCGTGCGCGGTTCTCGCGGCTGGGCCGGCTCTGGCCGAGGAGGCGGGGCGGAGCGGCCAGCCGTTGAACGTCTATTGCAACACCGCGCCCGAGATGGGCGTGGGGCGGGCCGATTCCGTGGATAACTGGGTGAGAATCTGCTCGTTGTGGCTGGGATCCCAGGGCAAGCCGACGCCCAAGCCCGCCAAGGACGACGCCAAGGACGATCCGCGCTCCCCCAAGCCCAAGCCGTAACTCGTTCCGGCGGGGCCACCATCATGGAAAGGGCGGCCATCGTTCGCGGCGTCCGGGGGGCCGGCCGGCGGGTGCTGGACCTGCTGTTGCCGCCGCAATGCCTGGGGTGCGGCGCCCTGGTGGATGAACCGGGGGCGCTGTGCGCGGCGTGCTGGGAGGCCATTCAATTCATCGGGCCGCCGCTGTGCGCGGTGTGCGGCCTTCCATTCGAACTGGACCCGGGGCCGGGAGCCGTGTGCGGAGCTTGCGCCGGATCGCCCCCTCCGTACCGGCGCGCGCGCGCGGTCATGCGTTACGATGACGCCAGCCGGGACCTCATCCTTCGCTTCAAGCATGCCGACCGGACCGACGCCGCGCCGGCCTTCGGGCGTTGGCTGGCGCGGGCCGGAGCCGGCCTGCTGGCGGAAACGGACGTGATCGCGCCGGTTCCGCTGCACCGGTGGCGTCTGTTTCATCGCCGCTACAATCAGGCCGGCCTGTTGGCGGTACAACTCGGGAAGGTGTCGGGAGTCGAAGCCAGCCCCGCCCTCCTGTCCCGTCGGCGGCACACTCCGCCCCAGGGGGGACCCGAGTCCCCAGGCCGGGAAAGCAACGTCAGGGGAGCCTTTGCCGTGTCCCGTCCCGCGTCCGTCCACGGCCGGTCGGTTCTTCTGGTGGACGACGTGATGACCACCGGGGCTACCCTGGCCGAATGCGCGCGGGAACTGCTGCGTTCCGGAGCGCGGGAGGTCAACGCGCTGGTCCTGGCGCGGGTCATGAGGGAGTGACCCGGTACCGTATGAGAAAAAATCAGGGAGCCGTGTCGCAGAACTGGTGTTTGGCGGCCAGTTTCCGGCAGAGGGCCTGTGCCGCGTCGGGCTTCATCGGGCCGACGCTCAACCGGAAGAAGGTGCCCTTTGCGCCCAGGTTGGCCTGGGCGATGACCGGAGCGAGGCTTCCCAGAATGTCCGGGAAGGCCGCCTTGAGTTCGCGCCATCCGGCTTCGGCGGCCGCCTTGGATTTGTACGAGGCGAGGTGGGCCACCCGGGTGGACCCCTTGGCGGCCGGCTTGGGTTTCCCCTTGGGTTTGGCCGGGGGCTTGGCGGCGGGCTTGCCGCTTCCGGAAGGGGGAGCCGTTCCCGGAAGCGCGAGGCGGGGTTCGGGAACCCCGGCCAGAGCCGACCCGCGCACGGCCTTCTCGATCTCGGATTTCTCCCGCGCCATCTCCTCTGCGGACACCAGGGAGGCGGCGCGGAGGCGGGCCAGACGGCCGGACATGGCCCCGGCCTCGATCAGATCCGAGGGGGGGCGCGCCGGGGGGGCCATGTTCGTCGGCGTGGCCGGCAGCAGGGAGTCCAGGATCATGGACCGTTCCTCGGCGTGCTCGGGCGCGGTGATCGCCCGTATCTCGAAAGCCTCCTTGATGGCCTTCAGGCGATCGGAAATCTCCACCGCCCCGGGCACCGGGCGCTCCAGTCCCGCCCCCGGGGCGGGCTTGGTCAGCGGCAGCAGCGCCCCGAGGTTCTTGGCCCGCCGGGTCTGGTATTCCTCCTCGGTCACCAGGCCTTCGTTGAGGAGGCGACGGAAGATTTCAAACCGCTTGGTGACGGCGGCGTCGCCACCGGTCTCCACCGCCTTTTCCTCCTCGCGGAGGTTTAATCCCGGCAGCGGGGAAATCAGTCCGCCCCGTTCCACGGTTCCCCCGCCCGGAGCGGCAAGGGGGACCGGCTCGCCGGTCGGCACCAGGGACTGGCCCACCATCTCCTGCCCCAACGCTTCCCGATCGGTGACCGTGTCGAGCCGCTTGAGGTTGGCGGCGGCAAGGTCGGAGAGCTGCTTGTGGCCGAGATGATCTGGTCCCGCCACCACGGCCGGGGCGTCCTTGTCCAGGGAAAGCAATTCCTGATAGGCTTGGCGCGCTTTTCTCGGCCGTCCCGTGTTCTGGTAAATGACTCCGGCAGCGTACAGAGCATACGGGTCCGAGGGATTGCGGTACAACGCCTTGTTCACATGGGACTCGGCCGTCACCATGTCGCCGCGGGCGACGGCGCCCAGGGCCATGTCCGCGTAAGGCTTGTTGTTCCAGAACGAAACTTCCCGCCAGAACCCGTCGGGATCGTGAACGGCGCCGCATCCCGAAAGGGCTCCGGTCAGAAGCACGGCAAGACAACACAGACCCGAAAGGCGGCGGAGGCCCGGAAAGCAACGGACAAAAGCGATCAACGCGCCCCTACTCCCACACCGGAATCGACTCGGGGCCGGCGAATCAACCCGCCGGCCCCGAGTCCCATCGTCACGCGCGCCGGCCCGGATCACTGGCCGAACATGTTCCCCATGTAGTTCATGGGGGACGAAAACGAATTGGCTCCGCGTCCGACATCATAGGACATGCGCCCCACGAGCCCCGTCATCTGCGTCACGTTGCCGGCCATCAGAGTGACATCCTGGGACATCTGGTTCACGCCCGTGTCCATGTGCTCCATCGAGGCCCGCATGGTCGTCATGTTGATCGACATCCCCTTGATGTCGGCGGTCATGACCTTCTGAAAGGACGCCATGTCCCCCAGATCGCCGCTCATCTTCTGCATGATGCCGGTCATCGTGTTCAGATTGCGGGCCATGCCGTACATGACCCAGGTGAAAAAACCCATGACGCACAGGATTCCGCTCAGGACACCCACCCCGACCGGATTTCTGACAACGAAATTTCTCATGCTGATCCGAACTTTGCTTCCGCGCGTTGAGGCGCCGGGCCGGATGGGGCACCGGGCGCGCCGTCCTGTTTCTCTCCAGACACAGAATGCACGCTTTTCAAAAAAGTGAAATAGCGAATTCTCATCGTCGATAAGAAGGCCGCCCCCGTACATTTATAAGAAAAACAACATCTACGCCGGAACTCCCGAATTTCCCGGAGAAAGCGGCAATATATGCGCATTCCTTCATGTAATCGCGGCGCTCCCGCCGAGCGGCGCGCGGGTGGGCGGCAAGAGCGGGGCGGGGGGGCTCACCCGAGCCCGAGTCGCCGCATGCGCCGCCAGAGGGTCGTGCGGTCGATGCCGAGGCTGCGGGCCGCCTCCGCCTTGTTGCCGTTCCCCCGCCGGAGGGCGCTGACGATCCGGCGGCGCTGGAAGTCGTCCTCCGTCTCCTCCTTTTCCTCGGCTCTGGACGCGCGGGCCGGCGGCGGCGCGGGCCTGGAGCCCTGTTTCGCGTATTCCCGGATGTTCTGGGGAAGGCTTTCGGGAACGACCTTGGCACCGACGGCGCAGATGATGCTGTGCTCGACGGCGTTTTCAAGTTCGCGCACGTTTCCGGGCCAGGGATACTCGACCATCATCCGCATGGCTTCGGGACTGCATTCGATCTCCTCGGGGTGGCCCGCCTCGGTCATCTGCTTGCAATAGTGGAGGAGCAGGAGCGGGATGTCTCCGGGGCGGTCGCGCAGGGGCGGGATGCTGACCGGGATGACCGCCAGCCGGTAATAGAGGTCGGCGCGGAACT
>JADGDA010000163.1 GCA_015228695.1 Alphaproteobacteria bacterium | reverse complement strand
GAGAACAGCCCGTCGGCGGCGAGCCGGGCGGGGGACAGGAGATCGCGGGCATATTCCCGCAGCGGTCCCTTCAGCCATAGGGCGATGGGCACGGTGAAGCCCTTTTTCGGCCGGTCGGCCACGTCGTCGCCGAGGCGGCGGCGGACGTATTCGCGTACGATCCACTTGCCGCGCCCGTCCCGCAGCTTCCACGAGGTGGGCAGGCGGTTGAGGTGGCGCATCACCTCGACGTCGAGAAAGGGCGCCCGCGCCTCAAGGGAGTGCATCATGGTGGCCTTGTCGGTGTGGGCGCAGACGAAGTGGGGCAGGAAGGTGGTCTGATACTCGTATCCCAGCCGCGCCAGCGGGTCGTGTCCGGCGGCCCGCCGGCGAACGTCGGCGATGATGTCGTGCACCGGGGCGATCCCGTCCTTCCCCGGACGCAGACAGGCGAGGTCCGGGCCGTCGACCAGCAGCGACTCCACTTCTCCGGGCAAGAAGGAGCCGATCCAGGCCTGATTGCGCACGGCTTCCGGCTGGCCGAAGCCACGGGCGAACAGGTTGGCCTTGAACAGAGGCCCCATGTACCCGTACTGGGCGGGCATGAGCGCGAGCGCCCTTTTGAGGCCTTGCGTCAGGACCGGGGGCAGCCGCGCCAGCCGCTCGCCCAATCCCCACTTGGCGAATGGGGGATAGCCGCAGACGAATTCATCCGCGCCGTCGCCGGTCAGAACCACGGTCACATGACGGCGGGCATAGGCGGCGATCTGGTATTGGGCGATCAGCCCCGGATCGGCCAGGGGCTCGTCGGCCTCCGCCAGGACCCTGGGCACCGTGTCGAGCACCTGGGCGGGGGACAGCGCATCCTCGTGATGGCGCAATCCCAGCCGGGCGGCCGTCTCCCGCGCCCCGCCGGATTCGTCGAAGGAGGGCTCCCGGTTGCCCAGGGTGTAGGTGTTGACCCGTTCCGCCCCCAGGACGTCGGCGGCAATGGCCGCGATCAGGGTGGAATCGAGACCGCTGGACAGGAACACCCCCACCGGCACGTCGCTGCGCAGGTGACGGGCCACCGCGTCGTGGAGGACGCGCTCGAAGGCGGCGAAATCCTCGGGCGCCGGGGACCGTTCGGGCATGACTTCGGACAGGGGCGCGACGGGATCGAACACGCGCCACTCGCGGACCATCCCGTTTCCGGCGTCGAAGGACAGGGCGTGTCCCGGAGCCAGCCGCCGGACCCCGGAAAAGGCCGCGTGGGGCGAGGGATAGCTTTCAAAGACCAGATAATGGGCCAGCGCCGTCCGGTCGATGGCGCGGGGAACGAGGGGATGGCGGCCCAGGGCGCGAAGGTCGGAGGCGAAAACGAATCCGCCTCCATGGACGTGGTAGAGAAACGGCTTCTGCCCCATGGGGTCGCGCGCCGCCAAAAGGCGATTCCGGCGAAGGTCGAACAGGGCGAAGGCGTACATGCCGTTCAGGCGGGCCACGGCATCGTCGCCCCACTCCAGATAGGCGCGAAGCAGGACTTCCGTATCGCCGCTGCTGTGGAAACGGTGGCCGAGTGCGCCCAGTTCCTCGCGCAATTCGACATAGTTGTAGATTTCGCCGTTGAAGGTCAGAAGGACGCGCTCTTCCTCGTCCATCATCGGCTGGGCCGCCGCGTCGCTCAGGTCGAGAATGCTGAGGCGGCGATGACCGAAGGCGGCCGGGCCGCGCGCCAGGAGTCCCTGTCCGTCCGGCCCCCGGTGGGCCATGGCCGCGTTCATACGCCCCAGGGCCTCCCGATCCGGAGCCCCGCCGCCGGGAAGCCGCACGTCGCCACAGATGCCGCACATATCCGGTCCCGTCCGCTCCCTCTCAAGCCGTCGTGACCGGGCTCGACCCGGCCGCCTTAACGCACCCCCGCCGGCCGGCCGACCACGGCGGTGGTCAGGGACTCCGGGGCGAACAGGGTCCGGGCGACGCGGCGGGCGTCGTCGAGGGTGACCCGCTCCATGTATTCGTTCCGCTTGTCCAGGTAGTCGATCCCCAGATCGTCCCGCTGAATCGCCACCAGGATTCCGGCGATCGGGCCGGTGCCGTCCAGTTGCAGCGGCCACGAGCCGGTCAGATAGGTCTTGGCGTCCTGCAATTCCTTTTCGCTGGGGCCGCTTTCTGCCATGCGCGTCCACTCGGCGCGGACCAGACCCAGCGAATCGGCGAAGCGGTCGTTGCGGGTCGCGACTCCGCCCACGTAGACCGCCGCGTGATCGAGCGGGCTGAGATAGCTGTAGACGGAATAGGCCAGTCCCCGTTTCTCCCGGACCTCGGTCATCAGACGGGACGAGAACCCGCCCCCGCCCACGATGTAGTTGAGCAGGTAGGCGGCGTAGAAGTCCGGGTCCGACCGTTTCATCCCCCCGTGGCCGAACACGGCGACGCTTTGCGGGATGTCCCGGTCCACCACCACGACCGATCCTTTCGTCACCGGGGCGGCGTCCGCCACCGTCACCGGGACGGACTTGGCCGGCAGTCCCCCGAAGGTGGAGTCGAGAAGCGGTTTCAGGGCCTCGGCGGTGATGTCTCCGGCGATCCCGAGGATCAGATTGTCGCGGGCGAACCGCCCGGCCGCGAACGCCTTCAGATCGGCGATGGTGATCCTGGCGACGGAGGCGAGGGTGCCGTCCTCCGGCCTGCCATAGGGATGGTCCGGGAAGAGGGCGCGGAACCAGGCCTTGGAGGCGATGGTCTGGGGGTCTTCGTCCTGGCGCTTCAGGGCGGAAACGATCTGGCTGCGGATGCGCTCCACCGGATCGGCGTCGAAGCGGGGCTTGGTCAGGGCCAGACGGAGCAGGTCAAAGGCCGTGTCCCGGTTCTCGGTCAGTGTCTTCAGGGTCCCGCCGAAGGAATCACGGCCGGAATCGAAACTCATCTGGATGGACAAATCCTCCAGCCGGGTCTGAAAGGCCAGCGAATCCAGATCGCCCGCGCCCTCGTCCAGCAGCCCGGACACCAGGGTGGCGAGCCCCTCCCTGCCCACGGGATCGGAGGAGGTTCCCCCACGGAAGGACAGGGACAGGGAGAGGATGGGATTGGAATGATCCTCCACCAGCCAAGCCTCGATCCCGCCGGGGCTGACGACCCGATGGACGGTGACGGCGCGGGCCGGCAGCGTCGCCAGAATCAGCAGAGTGAAGGCGAGAAGAAGTCGGCGCATCGGCGGTTCCTTCGGCTACTTTTTGTCCCGTTCTCCGGGGTCCGGGAGCAGAATGCCGGTGGCGTTCTGGCTCCGGGTCAGGACCAGCCGGGCCGCCTCCGTCACGTCGGCGGCGGTCACGGCCCCGATCCGCTCCGGCCATTCCTCCACGTCCTCGACGTTCTGGCCGACGACCAGGGCGTACCCCAGCACCTGCGCGCCGGTCTGGAGCGAATCCCGGGCATAGACCGCGGCGGCGCGCATGCGGGCCTTCGCCCGCGCGACCTCGTCGAGCGTCACCCCGTCCCCCGTCAACCGGTCGATCTCGGCCTGGACCGCCGCTTCCACCTGGGACATGCCGACCCCCTCGCGCGGGCTGGCGGAGAGGGAAAGCTGGCCGAAATCGACGGCGGTCGGGTTGTAGGAGGCGTAGGCCGACGACGCCAGTTTCTGCTTCACGACCAGACTCTGGTACAGCCGGCTGGTGGACCCGCCGCCGAACAGCTCGGCCAGCACTTGCAGGGCGTAGGGGTGGACGGGCTTGCCCTGGGGGACGGCGTAGCTGGGGGCGACGTAGACGCGCGTCCACGACGGCTGTTCCACGTGGGGGTGGCGCATGGTGATGACCGCGTCGGCCCGGGGGGGCAGATCGCGGACTCGGGTCCGGCCGGGCTCGCCCCGGGCGGGCAGGGGGCCGAAATGTCTGTCCGCGAGTTCCCGGACCCGGGCCGTGGTCACGTCCCCCGCGACCACGAGCACGGCGTTGTCGGGGCTGTACCAGCGGCGATAGAACGTCACGGCGTCGTCGCGGGTCAGCATCCGCAGCTCGCTGTCCCAGCCGATGACGGGATTTTTATAGGGATGGAGCAGCCACAGGGCGGCGTCCAGCCGCTCGCCCAGCAGCGACTCCGGTTCGTTGTCGGTGCGGGTCCGGCGCTCCTCGCGCACCACCTGATGCTCGGTGCGGAAAATGTCCGGGTCCATCTTCATGTGGGCCATGCGGTCGGCTTCGAGCTTCATGACCAGTTCGAGCCGGTCGGCGGCGATGTTCTGGTAATAGCCGGTATAGTCCGAGGAGGTGAAGGCGTTGTCCCGCCCGCCGTTGCGGGCGACGATCTTCGAGAATTCTCCGGGGGCCACCGCGTCGGTTCCCTTGAACATCATGTGTTCGAGCAGATGGGCAATGCCGGACTTGCCGGGAGGCTCGTCGGCCGAGCCGACCCGGTACCAGACCATGTGCGTCACCACCGGCAACCGGTGATTGGGAATGACGACCACCCGCATGCCGTTGCCCAGGGTGAAGGTCTCGGGATTGAACACCCCGGCGGACGCGGGAAAGGGCGCGCACGACAGAACGGCGGCGATGGCGATGGCGGCGGCGCGGACCATTGTCCAATACATTTTCAGGCTTTCAGAAGAGCCCTTCGAGCAGGGCCCTCTTCTTCTTGATGATGACGGGGGTTTCACCCTCGGTGACCGGCTGTCCGAGCGCCTGATTCTCGCGCAGGCGCTTCGCCTCCTTCGGCGCGTCCACCACCGGGCCGGCCGGGTGTTCGGGGACCTTCCAGAACACCAGCTTGTCGGTGAAGGGCTTGTCGGCCAGGGCCAGGGCGGAGGTTTCGTTGTCCACGATTCCGCGAATTCCGGGAACCGTCTTGTCCGTGCCCGCCGCCTTGAGGAGGGCGGCTTCTCCGGGACTGCGCCCGCCGTCCCCCGGCGCCGGCTTGGTCATCGGCTTGCCGAACAGGGCCGTCTGCGCCTGACCCTGCATGCTGACCTCGTTCGTCGGCGCCGCTCCCGGCTCCGGGGGGCGCAGGGCGAAGTCCGGCGGCAGGGCGAGCGGCGCCCGGGACACCACCTTGAATTCGTCGGGAGCGTTCTTGTCCCAACCCAGGGACTTGCGCGCCTCGCCGCAACCGGACAGGCCCAGGGCGGACAAGCCCAGGGTAAGGGCGGCGACGGCGATCGAAAGGGTGCGGACCTGCATGGCGACCTCCTGCCTCAACCCGCATTCTTAATCGAATCCGGTCCCGGGAACAAGGCATCCCAGACCATCAGGACCGCTCCGACAGTAATGGCCGCATCGGCCACGTTGAAAGCGGGCCAGTGCAGGGCGAAGGCGTGAACGTCCAGAAAGTCCACGACCCCGTCATGGCGGAGACGGTCGATGGCGTTGCCGACCGCGCCGCCGACGATTCCCCCGAGGGCGAGCCGCACCAGGGCCTGCCGCGCCCGCCATGCCCAGACGCCGAGCCCCGCCGCCACGATCAGGGAAAGCGTCGCCAGGACGATGGAGTTGTAGGGAGAGGCATTGTTGAGGATTCCAAAGCTCACCCCCCGGTTCCACACCAGCACCAGATTGAAGAACGGCGTGACCTCGATCACCCTGGGCGGCTGCATGACCCGCTCCAGAATCCACCACTTCGTGGCCTGATCGAGGACCAGGACCGCAAGCGCGACCAGGGTGGCGGTTCCCCGTCCGGGTGCGGTCATAGAGCCGCCACCGCGTCGGCGCAGCGGCCGCAGAGGCCGGGCAGGCCGTGGCGACCGACGTCGGGCAGGGTCTTCCAGCACCGCTGGCATTTCTCCCCCTCCGCCAGCCGGGGCGTCACCGCCACGTCGGGCACGTCGGGCAAGGTGAAGGCCCCGTCCGGCCCGCCCCCCCGGACCACGGTCACGCCCGAGGTGATCCCGATCTCGGCG
>JADGDA010000162.1 GCA_015228695.1 Alphaproteobacteria bacterium | reverse complement strand
AGGCCATCTTGTTGCTCGCCGCGATCCAATACCCCAGATAAACGTGGGGAATCCCCAGGCGGCGCGCCTCCTGCACCAGCCAGAGGATCATGTAGGTCCCGAGACCACGGCGGCGCAGGTCGGGATCGAAAAAGCTGTAGACCGCCGACAACCCGTCCCCCACGCGGTCGATCAGACAGGCCGCGACCAACGCGCTGTCGGCCGTGCGGAATTCCACCATGTGGGTGTCGATCGGGCTGTCCTCGACCATCGCGCGGTAGTCGTAGAACCCCATCTGGGCCATGTCGCTTCCCGAATGGCGCGCCTCCTGGTAGCGGGTGAAGAGGCGGTATTGCTCGGCCGTGGCGCGGGCGGGGATGCGGCGCGCCCGCAAATCGGCGTTGTCGTTGAAGTTGCGGCGGAACGATCTCCGCAGGACGAAGCCGGACACCACGATGCGCGCGGGAACGCAAGCGTTGCAGTTGGAGCAGGCGGGAGCATAGGCGATCGAGTGGCTGCGCCGGAACCCGGCCCGCGACAGGGATTCGTGCAACGCCTCGGCATTGGGCCCATTCAACTCGGTGACGACCTTGCGCTCCAGCCGTCCGGGCAGATAGGGGCACGGCGTCGGAGTCGTCGTGAAAAAGAATTGGGGCCGTTTGAGTGGAACGTGTTCCATGCCGCTTCCGCCACGACCCTCCGGGGCCGCCCTCATCATCCGTCACAATAATACAGGATCACACGGCAAAGGCTATGCCGTTTCAGGGTCATCGGGTGAACCCGATAACCCTTATTTTTCGCCCCCTCAGTTGCCGGGCGCGGCCGTCCGGCCGCTAGGCTCGCTCCGCTGACGCTCCGCGCGGCCTCAATGGCCGTTGAAAAGCCTCTTTCCGGGCGGCGACGTAGGACGTTTTCCTTCGACCGATTGCTCTGCTATGCCGTTTCCACCCGGTTCAGCACCATCGTTCCGGACAGCAGATCGTGCAGGGCGAGACGCCGGGCATTGAACGGAACGACCAGAAGCGCCAATGAGCCCGTGGCGGCAAGGATGACGAAAAACAGTGCCGTGCGCAGAAACGCCTGGAAAAGAGTGGGCCGGGGACCTTGGAACGTCTCAACGCGAATCCCGAAAAGGCGCATCCCCGGGGTCGCCTGATGGCGGGAGGCGATGGGCAGGACGAGATAGGCCAGCGGGATGAAGACCGCCACGAGGGGGAGAAAGGGCATGGCGAGCCCAAGGGTAAGCAGCCCCGCAACCAGCATCGCCACATAGGCGGCGGCCAGCAGAAGCCCCGACAACACGGCGTCGACCATATAGGCGAGCACCCGCTTCAGGATGACGCCCTCGAAGAACTCGGGTTGGACCAGGGGGTCCGGCCCCCCCGCCGCATGACCGCCGTATCCGGGGCCGGGAAGCAGGGAAACCATTCAGTGCCCCTTGGTGGGAGCGGGCGCGGACCCGCCGCCCTTCGCCGGCGGCCGGGTCAGGGGGAGCGGAGGCGGAGCGTCCTCGGGCTTGCCGGTCACGTCGCGCAACATGACGATGCTGATTCGGCGGTTGCGCGCGTCGGCGGGCTGTTCCTTGACCAGCGGATCGGTATCCGCGCGGCCGACCACGCGGGCCACGCGGTCCGGGTTGACGCCGGCGCTGAGAAGGACGCGCCGGGTCGCCAGGGCGCGGTCGGCGGACAACTCCCAGTTGCTGTACCCGGAGGGGTCGGGAAACGGGACCGAATCCGTATGGCCGGAAATCGAGATCTTCTGCGGCAGCGCGTTGACGACCCGCGCGACCAGGGCCAGCATTCTTTTGGTGTGGTCGAGCATGTCGCTGGTGCCGGCGGGGAACATGGAGGTTCCCTCCTGGTCGACGAGCTGGATGCGCAGCCCCTCGGCCGTGTTGTCCACGAGGATGTTCTGCGCCAGCCCGCGGAGGTCCGGGTTCATCTGCATCGCGATGCGCAGCCTGTCGGCGGCCTCCTCGAACTGCACCTGCTCCTGGCGGGCGGCGGCTTCCTCGTCGGTGATGCCGCGGTCGCTGCCCTCGCCCTCGTCCTCGCCCAGCTTCCCCATGGAGGGGGGGGGCAGACTCGTGGTGACGCTGGGGGAGGCGGTCTTGGACGGCATGGCGCCCTCGCCGATGACCTGCCCGCCGAGCATGCCGCCGCCGCCGCTGGTGCTCTTCGAGACGGACGTCGGCGCGAAATAGTTCGACAACCCGGACAACTGCTCCTCGGTCACCGCGTTCAGCAGCCAGAGCAGCAGGAAAAAGGCCATCATTGCGGTCACGAAGTCGGCGTAGGCCACCTTCCAGGCCCCACCATGATGGGAATGGGGGCACTTCTTCCCACGCTTGATGATCGTGACCGAGGTTGCTTCTTCCGCCATGGCCTCTGGGTCCGGGGAAAATCGGGACGACTACTCGGAGGACAGGTTGCCGATGGCGTCCTCAAGCTCCGAGAATGAGGGTCTTATGGAACCGGGCAGGCCCTTGCGCGCGAACTCGATGGAAACCTGCGGGGCATAGCCTTGCATGTGCGCCAGCAGTCCCATCTTGATGCAGTTCAGGTAGACGGTCTCCGTGTTGAACACGGCGGTCAGATTGTTTGCGATGGGCGTGACGAACCCATACGCCACGAGCACGCCGAAAAAGGTTCCGACCAGGGCACCGCCGATCAGATGGCCCAAGACCTCCGGCGGCTCGGTGATGGAGCCCATGGTATGGATCACGCCCAGCACGGCGGCGACGATGCCCAGCGCCGGCAAGGCGTCGCCCATGTTGGTGACCGCGCCGGCCCGGGCGGCGAGTTCGTGGTGGTGCGCCTCGATCTCGGCGTCGATGATGGTCTCGACCTCGTGGGAATTGTTGGTGCCGAGGGTCAGCAGGCGCAGATAGTCGCACAGGAATTCAAGGGTGTGATGGTCGGCCATGATTCCGGGGAATCTCTGGAACAGCGGGCTTTCCGAAGGCTTCTCGACGTGGCTTTCAAGGGCGAGATCGCCCTTGGTCTTGGCAAGCCGGAAGATGGTGTAGAGCATGCTCAGGGTCTCAAGGTAGGTCGCCTTGTTGTGCCGTGTTCCCTTGAGAATGAGACCGATGGATTTGGCCGTGCCCAGGACGACGTCCTTGGGGTTGCCGATCATGAAACTGCCGAACGCCGCACCCAGGATGATCAGAAACTCGAAGGGCTGGAACAGCACGGCCATGTGGCCGCCTTGGGCCATATAGCCGCCGAAGACGGTGACGAATACGACGATGAAGCCAAGAATCGTAAACATGGGTTTCCACGATGGCGTCGGGTGTGGCGTCGGATCCCGGACACATGTTATAGTCCAGCGGTCGTGCGGCAGTAAAGCAGTGTCTGGCCTTGCCGCTTGGCCTTCGTCTGGTTCCGGGGTGCCCATGACCGTCGATCCGCGATCATTCCGTAACGCTCTGGCCTGCTTCGCCTCGGGGGTGACCGTGGTTACCGCCGCCGCCGCCGATGGGCGCCGGGCCGGCGTCACCGTCAGCGCGTTTTCCTCCCTTTCCCTGGACCCGCCGCTGATCCAGGTCTGTCTGGACCGCCGCACCGGCGATCTCGACCTCTACCGGACCGGCCCCTTCGCGGTGAACATCCTGCACGAGAACCAGAAGGACGTTTCCATCCGCTTCGCCACCCGCGACGGCGACCGGTGGGCGAATCTGAAGTGCCGTCCGGGGCAGAACGGCGCGCCGATCATCGAGGCCTGTCTCGCCGAAATCGAATGCGACGTGGACCGGGTTCTGGACGGCGGGGATCATGTGATCATCGTCGGGCGGGTCACCCGGACGTCGTCCGCCGCCGGGGGAAGCCCCCTGCTTTATTTCCGGTCCGGCTATCACACGTTGGGTCCGACCCCTCCGGGTTCCTGAGATGGCGCCGGGCGAGGGCATGACGGAACGCTCCTATCTGGGGGCGAGCCGTCTCGGGTTTCACCGTGTCGCCTATACCCAGTGGGGTGACGCCCACAACCGCAGAGTGGTCGTCTGCGTCCATGGCCTGACCCGCAACGGGCGCGACTTCGATGCCCTGGCGCGGGATTTGGCAGAGGATCATCGGGTGCTGTGCCCGGACGTGGTGGGACGGGGGCGGAGCGATTGGCTGACGGACCCTTCCCTTTATGACATTCCCCAATATCTGTCCGACATGACCGTGCTCATCGCCCGCAGCGGGGCCGAGCAGGTGGATTGGGTCGGGACCTCCATGGGCGGCCTGATCGGATTCGTGCTGGCATCCATGCCGGGGTCTCCGATGGTTCTCAACGACGTCGGCCCCTTCGTTTCCAAATCGGCGCTGGCGTCGATCCTGACCTATCTGGGGAAGGCCCCCCGGTTCGCGGACATGGAGCGGGCCGTCTCCTATTTCCGTGAAATTCACGCCCAGTTCGGTCCCCTGACCGACGCCCAGTGGCGGCATATCGCCGAAACCAGCGTGCGCCGGACCGACGACGGCTCGTTCGTGGTGCGTTATGATCCGGGAATCGCTTTCCCGTTTCAGGCCCTGGCCAGCGCCGACGTCGATCTTTGGAAGGTCTGGGACGCGGTGACCTGCCCCGTCCTGGTCCTGCGCGGCGCCACGTCGGCGCTGCTCTCCGCCGACACGGCGGCGGGCATGAAGGCCCGGCACCCGGATTGCCGGGTCGTCGAGTACGCCGATTGCGGCCATGCCCCCTCGCTCATGCGGCCGGAGCACATCCGCGAGGTGCGGGACTTTCTATCCCTTGCGGGCTGAATTCGACAGGAAGTCGTAATCCTCGCTCTCGATGGCCAGATCGATGAGACGGACGAACACGTCGATTTCCTGGGCTCCGGCGATGGCGAAGCTGTCGTTGAAGACGAAGCACGGAACCCCGCTCACCCCGGTCCGGTGGGCGCGGGCGTTGTCGTTGAAGATGTTGGTGACGTCCGTGTCCGAACGCAGGTGCGCGCGCAGGGTCTCCCCGTCCAGCCCGGCCCGCTCGGCGGCGCCCACCAGCACTTCGTCGTCGCCGAGGTCGGCGCCGTCCACGAAGTAGGCGTGGAACAGGTCCTCGACCACATCCGCCTGCCGGCCGCTGCCCGCGGCGAAGCGGATGACCCGGTGGGCGTTCACGGTTGCCGGGGTCCGCCGGATCCGGTTGAAATCGAAGGGAATGCCGAGCGCGTTTCCGGCGATGCGCACCGCGTCGAAGACCCGCTGAATCCGGTTGCTGCCCCCGAACTTGCTTTCCAGATAGCTGTCGTGATCCATGCCGTCCGGCGGCATGTCCGGATTGAGGAGAAAGGGCCGCCAGCACAGGTCGATCCGCGCCATCGGCCGCTGCGCCATGGCCCGTTCGATGCGCCGCTTGCCCACATAGCACCATGGGCAGATGATGTCGAAGACGATGTCGATCCTCATCTCCGGCTCTCAGCCAAGCATCCGGCGGGCGCGCCTCACGATGCTGTCGGGCGTGTCGTAGGGACCGGTTTCGTCGCCCCCCACCTGGACCCACGCGCGCACGACCTCGTAGACGTCGGGCACGGCGAAGTCGGTGTGCGACAGAACCCCCGCGATCCGCTGCATCACGATCTGGGCCTCGCCGATGGGGGTGTCGGGCAGCGCCACGCAGAACTCGTTGTTGCCGAGGTAGGCGCAAAGATCCTCCGCGCGCAGGAGACCTCCGATCCAATGGCCGATCTGGCTCAGAAAATGCCCCTCGGCGGCGACGCCGAACCGTTCCCGGATTCCGGAAACGCTCGGGACGTAGAACATGGCCACCGACAACGGCTGGTTCCGGGCCTGCACCAAAGCCAGCCGTTTGGCGAGGTACGACATCAGGAAGTCCGCGTTGTAGGCGTCGGTGGGCGGGCACTTGGACGGAGGGGCGAGACTGTCGGAC
>JADGDA010000161.1 GCA_015228695.1 Alphaproteobacteria bacterium | reverse complement strand
TTCCTCGGTTTCGGCGCGGGTACCCGGTTGGTGATAGGCGATGATGGCCAGGGTCTCGATGGCGGCCCGGGACAGCTTGCGCTCCACACTGGCCTCGACGCCGAGACGGGCGGCCAGATCGGGAGCGGTGCGGAAGGCCCAGCGGTCGCCGCTTCGGACCAGATTCACCCCCCGCTCGGCGTACATCTCCCGGAGCGTCTCCAGCAGGGACGCCACGTCCGCTCCTGGGGACAGGCGCTCGGCAAGTCCGCGCCGGTCCAGGGGCTCCGCCGAGGCGAACAGCAACGCTTCCAGCAGGCGGAGATCGACCTCGCTCATGACGCCCCCCGCAGGTAGATCGGGGAATAGGGGCCTCCGTCCTGGCGCAGGCTCAGCTTTCCCTGGCGCGCCAGCTCCAGCGAGGCGATCAGGGTGGCGCAGAGCGCGGAGCGGCGCGAGAACGGCCCCTTGAGCCCCTCCGGCAGGAAATGGCTCAGCGTGGTCCAATCGGGAGTCCGCCCCAGCATCTCCCCCAGCCTTTGCAGGGCGGATTCAACGGAATAGACCTCGCTCGGGATGATTTCCAGGGTGGTCACCGAAGTCCGGCGGCGGTGCTCGCCATAGGCCCTCAGCAGGTCGTGAAGGGTGACGTCGAAAACCGGGCGCACGACCGTGGACAGGGCCTCCGGGGCGCCGCGCGCGAAAAAATCCCGCCCGAGGCGCGGACGTTCCATCAACCGGCGGCCCGCCTCCTGCATCGCCTCCAGACGGCGAAGCTGGAATTGAAGCGCGGCCGCCATTTCCTCGCCGCTGGGCTCCTCGTCGTTGCGGGGAACCGGGAGCAGAAGGCGGGACTTCAGATAGGCGAGCCATGCCGCCATCACCAGATAATCGGCGGCCAGTTCCAACTGGTGGCGGCGGGCGTGGGAGACGAACTCCAGGAATTGCTCGGCCAGTTGCAGAATCGAGACGTGGACGAGGTCCACCTTCTGCTCCCGCGCGAGCGCCAGCAAAACGTCGATGGGGCCTTCGTACCCCTCGATATCGAGAACGAACGCCCCCCCGCTCACGCGATCCCCGCAAGGGTGAAAAGGCCGTGGACGATGACCTCGACGGCGGGGGCGATGATCCAGGCCAGCACGTTGAGATCAACCCCGATCTGGGACCCGATCATGGGCAGAAGAAACATGATCGCAAGCAGGATCAGCATGCCGTGGCGCTCCGTTCCGGCCAGCCATCGGGCCGGTCCGAGCGGCAGCAGTCCAACCATGACCCGTCCCCCGTCGAGGGGGGGAATGGGCAGCATGTTGAAAATCGCGAGAACCAGGTTGATGCTGATGGAATTGACCAGATTGAGCCCGACCCAATAGGGTCCCGCCCCCGACAGTTCCGTGAGCGGAAGAAGCAGGAAAACCGAGATCACGGCGAGGAGGACATTGACGCCCGGTCCCGCGAGCGAGACCCAGACCGCATCCCAGCGCGGATTGCGGAGGCGATGGAAGGCGACGGGAACCGGCTTCGCCCAGCCGAACAGAAACGGCGACTGGGCCAGCGTCAACATGGCCGGAAGGAGAACGGTGCCGAAGGGGTCAACGTGCCGGAGGGGATTGAGGGAGATGCGTCCCATCCGATAGGCGGTATCGTCGCCCAGCCTCCAGGCGGCGAACCCGTGCCCCACCTCGTGCAAGGTCACCGCGAGCAGCACCGGCAGGATATGGGCCGAGGCCTGAAACAGCCATCCATCCACGTCCATCGGCCCGCCGCCCATCATGCGAGCCAGTCGTCCAGCGTTCGGTAGGCCTCGGCGACGTTCAGGGAGGATGGCCGGCGGCGGCGGGCCTCACCTCGGGCCAGACGCTCCAGCGAACGGTCGCTCAGCGGCGGCGTGGCGGCGGCGACGGCCGCCATTTCTGCCGGATCGCCGTTGCAGTGGAGCGCCACGTCGCAACCGGCGAAGAAGGCTTGGCGGGTCCGGTCGCTAAAACTGCCGGACAAGGCCTTCATCGACAGGTCGTCGGTCAGCAGGAGCCCCTTGAATCCGATCGCTCCCCGGATGACCCCCCGCACCACCGTCGGCGACAGCGTTGCCGGGCGGATCGGGTCATAGCTGGAATAGACGACGTGCGCGGTCATGGCCCAGGCCTCGTCGGCGAGAGACCGGAACGGCACGAAATCGGTCTCCTCCAGTTCCTTGGCCGAGGTCTTGACCACGGGCAGTTCAAGGTGGCTGTCGGCAAGCGCCCGGCCATGGCCGGGGATGTGCTTGATCACGGGCAGAACCCCTCCGTCGAGGAGGCCGTCGCAGATCGCCCGCCCGAGCAGGGCCGTCATCGCCGGATCGTGGCCCAGGGCCCGGTCGCCGATGATGTCATGGGCGCCTTCCACCGGCACGTCGATGACCGGGGCGCAATCCACGTCGATGCCGAGATCGCGGAGTTCCTCGGCCAGCAGACGGGCATTGAGACGGGCGGCCGCCACGCCCTGTTCCCGCCAGCGGGCAGCCACGGACGCGAACGCGGCCGCCGGAGGCGCCTTGCGCCAGTGGGGCGGCCCCAGACGCTGCACCCGTCCCCCTTCCTGATCGATCAGCACCGGAGCGGCGCGCCCCACCGTCCCGCGCAGATCGGCCACCAGCGCGCGCACCTGATCGGGATCGGCGACGTTGCGGCCGAACAGGATGAAGCCGAGAGGGTTGTTGTCCCGGAAGAACCGCTTCTCCTCCTCGGTGAGGACCGGTCCGGAACAGCCGAAAATGACCGCCTTCGGCGGCGTTTCACTTTTTGACAAGGATACACCCGACGCCACGTTGTTTCAGTGTCTCGCACGCGGCCGTGGCGGACTCCGCGCTGGGGAACGATCCGGCCTGGACCCGATACCACGTTCCCTTGTCGCCCAGGTCCACCTTCGCCACCCAGTGGGATAGCCCCCCCAGGACATCCTTGTGCTTGGCCGCAAGCTGCGACCACGCGCCTTCCGCCGCCTCGGTGGACCTCAGCGCCACGAGCTGAACCCGCACGCCCCCGCCCGCCGCCGCCACGGGTTTCGCCGGAACCGGCGGGGACGCGGCCACAGGCTTTGCTGGAGTGGTGGGCGGAAGCGCCGCCGCCTTGACCGTCGCCGGTGGGGCCTTGGCGTCCTTGACCACGGGAACGGGCTTGGCGACGTCCTTGGGAGCGGGCGCGGAGGCTTCCTTGGGTGTCGGGACTTCCTTGGGCGCGGGCGGGGTCTTGATCTCCTGGTGAGGGAGGGCGAGCATGGGCTCCTTGGCCTGGGGAGGCGCGACAACGACGGTCGGCGCCGAAACCTCCGGCGGAACCGTTTCCGGGGCCTTCACGACCGGAGCATCCACCCTGGCGGGAGGCTGGGGAACGACCATGGCGGGCTCGGGAGGAGGAGGCGCCTCCGGGGTTTCGGGCGGAGGCAGCAGATGCTCCTCCTCGGCGGGCGGAGCGGCTTCCCCCATTTGCTGATAGATCAGCCGGTCGCGGTTGGGCACTTCCATCCCGCCCGGATCGTCCGGCTTGACCTTGAAAGGCTCGTTGGCGGCCTTGATCACCGGAATTTCCGATCCCTTGCTCTCGACCTTGGGGATCTTGTCGTAGACATACCAAGCAATCCCCCCGGCCACGGCGAGTCCGGCGACGATCCCCAGCAGAATTCCCACCGGCGCGCGCCGCACCCGGTGGCGCTCCAGAACGTCTTGGGGATCGTCGGCGTCGAGAAGATCGCGAGGAATGCGGACGTAATCCCGGTCATCGTCTTCAAATGCCATCACCGCATCTCCTCTACCGGAACCACGCCAAACACCGCCAGTCCCGAGGCCACCACCGTGGCCACACCCTGGACCAAAGCCAGCCGAGCCAGAGACAGCTCGGAATCCGCCGGGACGAGGAAGCGCAGGCTCGCCTCGTCGTTGCCCTTGTTCCACAGGCCATGGAAAGCCGCAGCAAGGTCGTACAGGTAATAGGCCAAGCGGTGCGGCTCGTGCGCCTCGGCGGCACCTTCCACCAGACGCGGCCACCCCGCCAACATCTTGATCAAATCAATCTCCGCCGGATCGGTCAAGCGGTGCAACGGTCCCTCCGCCAGGGACGGCCGGGAAAGTTCGGCCCCGGGCAGAACCTCCCTCGCGTTCCGCAGCACGGAACAGGACCGAGCATGGGCATATTGCACGTAAAACACCGGGTTGTCGCGGCTCTGTTCGGTCACCTTCGCAAAATCGAAATCGAGATGGGCATCGTTCTTGCGGGTGAGCATGATGAACCGCACCACGTCCTTGCCGACTTGGTCGATGACGTCGCGCAGGGTGACGAAGGTCCCCGCGCGTTTGGACATCCGCACCGGCTCTCCCTTGTCGAGCAGATTGACCATCTGGCACAGCTTGACGTCGAGAACGTGCGCCTTGCCGGTCAGGGCCTGGACCGCCGCCTGGACGCGCTTCACATAGCCGCCGTGGTCCGCTCCCCAGACATCGATCAGGCTTTGGAATCCGCGCCGGTGCTTGTCCAGATGATAGGCGACGTCGGAGGCGAAATAGGTCCAACTCCCGTCCGACTTGCGGAGCGGACGGTCCACGTCGTCGCCAAACCGGGTGGAGCGGAACAGGGTCTGGGGCCGGGGCTCCCAGTCGTCGGGCAGCTTTCCCTTCGGCGGTTCCAGCACCCCCTCGTAGATCAATCCGCGCTCGGAGAGAAGCGCCATCGCCGCTTCCACCCCGCCCGCGCCGATCATCTCCCGCTCGGAGAAAAAGACCTTGTGCCTCACTCCGGCGGCGTCCAGATCCTCCCGGATCAGCGCCATCATCGCATCGATGGCGAAGGCGCGCACCACCGGCAGCCACTCCGCCTCCGGACGGTCCCGCCACCGGTCCCCGTCGCGGGCGGCCAGGGCCTCCCCCACGGGTTTCAGGTAATCGCCGGGATAAAGGCCTTCGGGAATGGTCCCGATGTCCTCTCCCAGGGCCTCGCGATAGCGCAAATGGGCCGAACGGGCGAGGACGTCCACCTGCGCGCCGGCGTCGTTGACGTAGTATTCGCGGGTGACGTCGAACCCGGTCTTCTCCAGAAGGGCCGCCAGGGCGTCGCCGAACACCGCTCCACGCCCGTGCCCGACGTGCATGGGACCGGTCGGATTGGCGGAAACATACTCGACGTTGACCTTGACCCCCTGCCCGATTGCGGAGTCGCCATAGGACGGTCCCGAGCGCAGAACCTCGCGCAGGCGGTCGCGCCAGAAGGAGTCGGCCAAAACGATATTGACGAATCCCGGCCCCGCGACCTCGACCGAGCGCACGTCGGGCTCGGTCCGGAGGAGATCGGCCAGGGGAACGGCGATATCACGGGGCTTCATGCCCGCCGCCTTGGCCAGAACCATGGCGGCGTTGGTCGTGATGTCCCCCCGCCCCGCCTCGCGGGTGGGCTCACAGGTCACGCGGGCGGCGTCCAGCCCGGAGGGGATCGTTCCGGCGCCCGCCATGACCTGAAGCGATTTGGAAACAACTTTCTGAAAGTAACTGAAAACATTCATGATAAATCTTGTTTACCCAACAAGCGCCCATGTTCTTCAAAGGCGAAACGGTCGGTCATCCCGGCGATGTAATCAGCCACCAGCCGGGCGGTCGTCGCGGCGCGGGGGCCATCGCAGCGCCGGCCCCAGTCCTCGGGCAGAAGCGCGGGTTCGTCGACCAGGAGCCCGAACAGCTCGGCGACGACGCGGCGCGCCCTGTCCGTCATCCGAGTGACCTTGTAGTGCCGGTACATATTGGGAAACAAGAACTTCTTGAATGCCCGGTCGTTGGCCACCATCTCCTCCGAGAACGCTGCCAACGGCATTCCAAGCCCCCGCACCGCCTCCACGGAATCGGGCGCCGTCGCCGCGATCCTCCGTCCGGTTTCGGCCACCAGGTCC
>JADGDA010000160.1 GCA_015228695.1 Alphaproteobacteria bacterium | reverse complement strand
TGAATGCGCACCGCCAGATCGGGGCGGGAGGTGCTCATGTCGATCAGGATCGTTCCCGGCTCCGCCGCCGACAGAAGGCCCGCCTCGCCGAAATAAACCTGCTCGACGTCGGAGGGCAGGCCGACCATGGTTATAATCATGTCGGCCCCGACCGCCGCCCCGGCGACACTGTCCTGCCACGTCGCCCCCTCGGCGATGAAATCCTCGCACCTGGACCGCGTACGGCTGAAGACGGACACCGCATGGCCGGCCTTCATCAGGTGGCGCGCCATGCTCTTTCCCATGATGCCGAGCCCGATGAAGCCGATCTTTCTCCGGATGGAGCCGTCGCTCACCGTCCGGCGCTCCCGGTGTCGAAGCCCGCCACCGACCGGGTGGCCGTTCCCGGCTGATAGATGAATCCGTGGGCCGGGTAGACCCGCCCGAAGGAACCCTTGGTGTTCATGAGGCGGACCTGTGTCCAGTCGTTGGCCGGAGAGACGTCCATAACCGGCTGGCGCTCGTGGACGACCCCACGGGTATCGCCGTCGCTGCCCCAGTTGGCGTGGGAGACCAGGATTTCCCGGGGGTTCGAAACCTGGACCACCACGGCCACATGCCCCATGCGCAGGCTCTTGTCGCGTTTGAAGGTGAGCACCGCGCCCACGCGCGGAACGGAGCCGCGCCAATAAAGACCATCCGCCTGATCCCACCATGTCCAGGCATTGCCGCGAATATCGATGCCCGAAACCGCGCGGGCGAAGGGAACGCACTCCAGAAACCCGGCGCGGTCGGGATAGGGAAGCAATTCCCCCTCCCGCAGGATGGGCACCGGACGGGCCTCGGGAGCCGAAGGCGCGAAGGAGCAGGCCCCAGGCAACGAAAACGACAGGAAGAGCGAAAAAAGGACCGGAGCACGCCGCATGTCATCGTCCCCCAAAACGTCGAGCGCATTCAAGCACGGTCGGGGGAACGGGATCAATACCGGAAATCTGGCTTTTGGACGGCTTGCCGGATAGGGTTCCCCCTTGGGGGAATACAACGGGAGACCGACCATGACCTCCGCCTATACGGCTGTCGTGTCCCACGACACCGGCGACGATCCGGAAACCGGATACTTGTATTACGCCGACGGTCATGTGCTGGCGACGGGAACCCTCGCGGAGTGTCTGGCCGTCGCGATGAGCTTCGGCAACAACTGCAATCCGCAGGAAGGAGCCAGGGTCATGGCCGAGGACGGCTACGTCGTCTGGCGCTATGCCGGGAACCGACTGGTCCGGTCGCAGTTCCGCGGCCTCGTCCGTCAGGAGATCGACGAGGCCATCGCCGCCGCCGCAAAACTCGGCTGGCTTGAGATCGGAGAAGCCCCGTCGTGAGTCGCCGTCGGTGCAGGTTGGTATCAGTGGCGCGACGTCCGGTAATGGTAATAAAACCCGAGAAGGGCGAAGGCCCAGAAGTTCAGTACATGTAGCGACCACAGGGTCAGGCTGACCAGATAGACCACGAGCCAAGCGGTGAGGGCGGCGATTCCGGCGCAGGTGCCGATGGCGCGCAGAGCCGGGCGGTGCGGCCAGATGCGGAAGGCCAGGAGGATGATGACCGCCAGCAGAACCACGACCGACGCCAGCAGCACCGTCCGCCACACCGGGGTGTCGTGTGGCCCGGAGGCGGCGGGAAACAGGCTGAACATGAACGGGTTGGCGTGTTCGAACAGGAATTGGCCAAACGACACGTTCCACGGGCTGGACGGCAGGAACAATTCTTCCAGGGAATAATGACCGGGATCGAAGCTGGCATGGAGCACGAGCACCCCCGTCATCAGCCCCACGGTCTTGGCGAGCGAAGAGAAAACGGGGATCGCAAACAAATCCCTCGGGGGAATGTAATGAAGTAAAAAGTTCCCAATATTTCCGACAAAAACGGGGAGCGTGACCGCGATCAACGCCTTGCTCAGCGTCAAGAGAAGGTCGAGGAACGCGCCGAATTGCTCCATCTCAGGGGCCGGCGGGGTCGCCCTGGACTTCCAGTTCCAGACTTAGGTCCGGCAGTTCGCGGGCGGGCCACGGCGGCGCGGGGGTGTTGCGGAACCGGATCAGATGCCAGAACCCCATCGCGTTGACCCGGGTCTGCGCCACGGTCTCGACCGCGGCCGCGCGGAGGAAATCCTCCAGTTCCAGGTCCGTGCGAAAGCCGATGAGCGAGGACAAGGGGGACAGCGCCCGTTCCACGAACCGCAGCAGCACGTTGCGGGAAGCAAAGTGATTGACGACGATGATATCGCCGCCGGCCACGCAGACCCGGCGAATCTCCGCCAGCAGGCGCTCGGGATCGGGCACCACCGACACGACGTACATCGCGACCACGGCGTCGAAGCTGTTGTCGGGAAAGGTCATGAACTGAGCATCCATCTCGATCAAGTCCTCGATCTGGCTCAATCCGTGGCGGGCCACCCTGTCCCGGGCCTTGGCCAGCATTTCGTTCGAGAAGTCGATGCCCGTCACCCGGATGTCCTGCCGATAGAACGGCAGGGACAGCCCCGTCCCGATCCCGACTTCCAGGACTCGGCGATTGGGCGCCGCATTGATGATGCCCATGGCCTGACGCCGTCCCGGATCGAATACCCTTCCGAACAACTTGTCATAGACGGCCGCATAGCGGCGATAGGCCTGTTTGATCCGATGCGCATTCATGAGCAGTCATCCGAAACACGGCAAGACGGCCACGGCCATTCGGCGCGGTGGCCTGCTTCCAAGGGCTTGAACCCCAGACTGCCAAACTCAGAACGCGAAGAGGCGGGCCGGCTCGGAAGCGCGCGCCCGCGCCAAGGCGGAAAGCTCCGCGATTTTCTCGTCGAGCAGCAACCTCTGCTTGGCGGCATCGAGCCAGGGCGCGGCGGTATCGGCGGCATGACCGGTCAACTTGCCCACCTTGTCGATGGCCTGACCCAAATCACCCTGGGCCATCATGGCTTCCGCCTCATGGACCAGCGCCACTTCCTCGCCGCTGTACTCGGGGGCGACGGCCGTCGCCAGGGACTCGATACGGGTGATGGAGGCGATGCGCGAAACCGACGAATTGATCCAGGTGCTGTCGTTCTTGACCATCTTGCCCATGAAGACGTCGCTGGCCATCGAGCCAATCTTCGCGCTGAGTTCCTCCATGGTCGGGACGCCGGCGCCGGCCAGCGGGTCGATCGCGTCGACGATCGCGGTGACCTGCCCGTCGCTGGGCAGCGAGAGACGCACCAGAGCGAGTTCCGAGCGGAACGGGCGGGACGATTCGGCCAGCCGCCCCAGATAGGCCGAGGCAAGGGCCATGGTACGGGACGCCTGCACCGTGTTGGCCCCCATGTTGGCGGACCACATGGGCGACGTCAGGGCGACGACCAGCGCCAAGCCGGCCGCGGCGGTCGCCCCGAACAACCAGTTCATCTGCGAGTCGAACATCTGGCGGATCTGCTTGACATCGGCGGCGATATCCCCACCAACCTTGGGCACATCCTCGACTACGGCCGCCGGCGATTCGGTGACGGTTTCGGCATTCATGACGTCTGCTCCCTGCTCTACCCTGGAGGCACTGGCCGCCGGTGAGGTTTGTTCCGTTTGGGTGGGCTCGGCCCCCTGGGCGTCGATGGCTTCGGCGTTGACGGCGGGAAGTTCCGTCTTTCTGCTTTTCTTCGGTGGTGACGGAACCATCACACCCTCCATTTCCACGCGGCGCGCCATGACCGCCCATCCACTCTAAACCCCCCAACCACTATCACGGCAATCGTGTTTGGGCAACGTCCTTGGTTGAATGGTTCTTAAGAGACTGTCCGGACAGACTCTCAACGGTGGAGCCGGTCTCCCCGTCGCCGTCCATCGGGATGGACAGCCGGGCCGAGATCGCTTCCAGTTCCAGATCGATGAACCGGTGGAACGCCGTTTCAATCCTGGCCTCGAAGCGCGCGCGCGCATCCTTCACCGACAGTCGGGTCGCCGCGACGAAGTCGGCCCGGTTGGCGGCCTCGTCGAATTTCGCGGTAATCGCGCCATAGAGTTCCGGCGAGCGGCGCACGGACGCCAGCAGCGTCGCCGGCAACGACGACCACGCCCGTGGCAGGCCAAGATCGGACAACACCTGGGTGACCTCCCGCGCCGTGGCATGTGGTTCGAGGAGGTTGGCGCTCAGAGTCGCGGCAAGACGGCCCGCCATGGCGGACATCGCGGGCGCCCCCATCGACAGTTCGTCATAGCTGCCTGGATCAACCACGCCGGCCAGGATATCGGCCAGCCGCGCGGCATGGCACAGGGACCGGTAACTGGCGTTGGCGCTGGTCCAGGCCTCATCCACGGTCCACCCCGCTCCCGCGCTCAGCATCTCCACCCGCCGCGCCTCGCGGCTCAGAAAATCCTGGAACGCGAGATCGTATTTGTCGCAGTTGTGCAGCAAATCCCGGCGGGTATCCGCAAAGGCGACGGCGACGGCGGCCCGGACCCTGGGCATCATCATCTGCGGTTGCACCACCTTGTCGCGGTAGGCATCGCGGAGATAGGCGTCCAGGCTTTCCCTCACCCTTGACTCGAGGGGGCGGGTCTCGTCCCCTCCCGCCAGATTTCCCATCACAAGCTCGTAACTGGCGCCAAGGCTGAAGACGTCTTCGGCCAGCGCGGGCGCGCGGGCTTCCATCGGCACCAGCACCGCGTCCAACTCCGCCCGCAGACGGGGTTTGAGCGTGGCCGCAAGCCGCTGCCGGTCCTGGGCGATGGACGCCGTGACGGCGGTGATGAACCGGGCGTGGCGCGCGGTGTCCACGGCGGCCCGCCGGATCTGATTGTCCCCGGCAAGCCAGAGCACCTCCGTATCGGGCGGCTGCGGCAAATCGGCCGGGCGCGGCGCGCCGCCCGTTCCGCCGCCCACTCCGTCGGAGGGGCCACGAAAGACCGCGTTGCCGGACAGCAGGGCCGCCGCCCCGGCGGTCGCAAGAACGACGACGGCCACGAGTACTTGGCTGTGGATGCGCCTCATCCCGGCGATGTCTCCATGGTTCCTACCCGCCCCGGGCATCCATTATCATTTCGAGCCGTTCCTTGATTTCGTAGAATTTCCTGTTGTCGACCAAGCTCATCAGCATGGCGTTCTCGGCCATCATGTCGTGCAGGTCGTTCCCGGTCAGTTGGGGCGAGCCCGGATAGGAAAAGCGGATGTAGCGAAACAGCAGGGCCGGCTTATCGATCTCCACGGCCGAGATTTCGCTGACCCGGATGGTGCGTTCCACATACCCTCCCTCGATCCCCAGAAGCGTCACAAGAAAGCCGAAAAAGCCACCCCTGGTCAACCGCAGCCGATTGCCCCGCAGCTCGATCACGCCGCCGGCGCCCCTGGCCGTCACCAGCACGTCGTCATCCGAAGGGGGCTGTCCCTCGATGCCGGCCGCCCCGGCATCGTCCCCGTTTCCTCCGTCCGCGCCCTCCTCCGGCATCGGCCGCGACCAACGCCGCAAACGGGCGGACAGTCTTGAAACGATTGCCTTCCATCTCCCGCGCATCGAGCGGTCCAAACATTTTGAGCAGGTCGAATCGGGGAAGCCCGGACGGCAAGGCTCCCAGGATTTTTCTATCACAGGCACGGCTTCGGCGCTAGAAAGGAACTCGCCGCGACGGGGAACGGTGGCGTGCGAATGGGATTGTATGGATGCCACGGATCTTTGCCGGTATTTTCGCCTCCGAGGACGGGTTCAAGGTCCGGGCGGTTCATCTGACCGCAAGCCTGCTCATCGTCGCGGCGATTTGCGCCGCCGGAGCCGATGCGTTCCCGCCCGTCGGTCGCCCCCCCGCCCCCGCCGCCCAGTACCGGTCCGTCGGTGCGAAAGGCGCCGATATGCCCGTGTTCACGCTGGACGACGACGGGTTCCCCCTGCAATGCGGCCGGGCCGAGGCCGATGGGGAACACCTGACGATCCATCCCTATGCCAGCGGGCGTGCCGCCCTGGACATGCAGGA
>JADGDA010000015.1 GCA_015228695.1 Alphaproteobacteria bacterium | reverse complement strand
CGTCCTATTTCCGCAGATCGATCTCGACCCCCGGTTCGCCGCTGAACTCGATCAGGATATCCTCGTCGCGCACGATGTACTGGCAGGCGAGGCGGTAGCGCGGCGGAATATGGCTGTTCTCGGCGGCGGCCAGATCGGCCTTGCTGAGTTTGCCGTTGACCGACAGGGTCAGTTTCTCCCGCTCGGTCAGACTGACCGCCATCGGCGGCTTGTCGTTCAGGGTGGTGACCTTGATCAGGCAGGAACCGCACTCCCCATCCTGGCACTGGAAGGGAATGGGGATGTTGTTGGCCTTGGCGAGGGCCAGAATGGTGTGGGCGTCGCCGGCGGCGGCGTAGACGGTGACGTCCTTGGGCATGGTGATGCCGGAAAACGTGATATTGGCCATGGTTCGCGTGCCTTTCATCGTTGGGGGGACAGGGTGGCGGCGAGGGAGAGAAGCGCGTCGGTCTGGTCGCGGATATCGCGCTCGACGTTCTTGTCGAGCTTTTTCAACCAGGCGTTCGGAATCTCCTCCACGCCATAGGTGGCGCCGGCCAGCATGCCAGCCAGGGCGCCGGTGGTATCCGCGTCGCCCCCTTGGTTGACCACCTGGGTGACGCAGGAGCGGAAGCCGTCGGTGAGGAAATAGAAATGCAGCACCGTCTGAATCGTATCGACGATGAAGGCCGACGACAGCCCGCGATAGGGATCGAACTTGAACTGCCGGTGTCTCGCCACCAGGGCCGAGGCCTCGGCGCGGCAGGCGCGGATGCCGTCTCCCGACAGCAGCGCCTGCACCATCCGGCCCATGGCCAGGGTGGCGTCGTCCGACAGGGGATGATGGTGGGTGATGTGACATTGTTCCAGCGTCCACCGCTCGAAGGACGCGGGCGAGCCCAACGTGGCGAGGGCCACGGGCAGATTGCGCATGCAGGCCCCGTTGCCCCCGTCGCCCTCGCACGGGGGAGTGGACATGGAGCCGTTGGCGATGTAGCGGCGGATTCCGCGCCGACAGGTATTGCCCACATCGACCGGCCCGGTCTTCAGCCAGGCGACGAAGCCGTCGCAGACGGACTGGAGGTCGAATCCCCGCCGGTCGATCAAGGCCCGCCCGAGACGAAGACTCATCTCGGTGTCGTCGGTGACCTGCCCCGGCTTCAGGTGCAGCCAGCCGCCGCCGATCATCCGGCAGTGAACCTTGTACTTCGCCTCGATTTCCCGCCGGGTCATGAACTCGACGGTCGCCCCCAGGGCGTCGCCGACGGCAAAGCCGAGATAGGCGCCCAGGGCTCTCTCGCGCAGGGTCGGTCCCGGCATCGGGCCACCTCCGTCAGAAGTACCGCGCCAGGACGCGGTAATCGCCGCCGATGACGAGATATTCGCCTTCCCCCTTCAGGGGATGGTTCGGCAGCAGGGTGTTGAAAAACAGAATCTTGGCCGTCGGCACCCGGGCCTCGACGATATAGTCGCCGAAACAGTCGGCGACCCCGCGGTCGGAACTGAAGGACACCAGATTGTTGAGACGGACCACGAAGCGGTCGCGGCCCAGACGCTCCACCACTTGGTGTTCGTCGAAATCGTTCATCCCCCGGTAGAGAACCACGTTGCGGCGTCCGACCATGTGGAACCGCGCCAACGCCCACTGGCAGTATTCGAACAGGATGTCGAGCTGGGATAGGATCGAATTGTTGTGGAATCGGCTCGACATTTTTTCGGACACGTACACCATCCATGCGTCGGACATCAGCCTGCCCATGGGCCTTTTGTGGAAGGTCGGAAACAGGCCGAAGCGACTTTCCACCCACCCCTTCAGCACCGCCCCCTCCGGGCTGTTGGCGTCGTAGCCCCATCCCTTGAGAAGCCGGAGATAGCTGGAACGGAACCGGCGTCCCGGCCCCCGGTCCCGGCCGTCGTGCTGCTCCGGGTCCAGATCGAAGGCCGCCGCCATGTACATGTCGAAGGCCACGGCGGCTTCCCCGGCGTCGGGAGCCTCGGCCAGCATCTCGAACAGGGAGCCGTTCATCTCGCGCACTCCGGCGATGCGCAGCGGAACTGGGTAATCGTTAAAATCCGGACTCGCCAGCAGCCCGGTCGGCAGGCCGACGAGATTGGTGCTGTGGCCAAGGCCGTCTCGCGAGGCGGAAACAGGCTTCAACGGTCGGTCCTCCCCTAACCGGTCCCTGGACCTAGCAAGAGGCGTGCCTTTCACCGCGACGACGGAAACCCGTGGCTCGCGCCCGGAGGACGCTGTTGCGGGCGCGACATTGGCCGTACCGGATTGTCGTCTTCGCGACACAGGCGGATCGATGGGACAATCATCGGGAAACCAAGGAAATACCTCTGTTTCCCGCTGATTTCCCCGCATGGCATATCGGTTGCAGTACCTCTTTGCAGAGGCCGGGTTCGGCCCTGGGAACGTAGACACCCTCGCGACGGCAAAGGAGTTTCCGATGAGCGCACCACTTCGGCAGATCGCATTTTACGGCAAGGGAGGGATCGGCAAGTCCACCACCTCGCAGAACACCCTGGCGGCCCTGGTAGAGATGGGGCAGAAGATCCTGATCGTCGGCTGCGACCCGAAGGCCGATTCCACCCGTCTGATCCTGCACGCCAAGGCGCAGGACACGGTTCTCAGTCTGGCCGCCGCCGCCGGCAGCGTCGAGGACCTGGAACTGGAAGACGTGCTGAAGGTCGGCTTCAAGGGCATCAAGTGCGTGGAGTCCGGCGGCCCGGAACCGGGCGTGGGCTGCGCCGGAAGGGGGGTGATCACCTCCATCAATTTCCTGGAGGAGAACGGCGCCTACGAGGACGTGGACTATGTCTCCTACGACGTGCTGGGCGACGTGGTGTGCGGCGGGTTCGCCATGCCCATCCGTGAAAACAAGGCGCAGGAAATCTACATCGTCATGTCGGGCGAGATGATGGCGCTCTACGCGGCCAACAACATCGCCAAGGGCATTCTGAAATACGCCCACTCCGGCGGCGTGCGCCTGGGCGGCCTGATCTGCAACGAGCGCCAGACCGACAAGGAGCTGGAGCTGTCCGAGGCGCTGGCCGCCCGTCTGGGATCGAAGCTCATCCACTTCGTGCCTCGCGACAATGTCGTTCAGCACGCCGAGCTGCGCCGGATGACGGTGATCGAGTACGCGCCGGATTCAAAGCAGGCCGGCGAGTATCGCGCCCTCGCCACCAAGATCCACGGGAACTCCGGCAAGGGCACCATTCCCACCCCCATCACCATGGAGGAGTTGGAGGACATGCTGATGGAGTTCGGCATCATGAAGACCGAGGAGCAGCAGCTCGCCGAGCTTGCCGCCAAGGAAACCAAGCCCATGGTTGCCCTTCACTGACAACCGCCTCCCGCGTGAGCGGGAGGCTCCAGGGAGACCCGGATCATGCCTCTCGACGACAACAGCAATGGCGACTTCCACAGAAAACTGATCGAGGAAGTGCTGGAAGCCTATCCCGACAAGACGAAGAAGAGACGCCAGAAGCACCTCAACGTGGCCGAGGCCGGCAAGCCCGACTGCGGCGTCAAGTCCAACATCAAGTCCATCCCCGGCGTGATGACCATCCGCGGCTGCGCCTATGCCGGTTCGAAAGGGGTGGTGTGGGGACCGGTCAAGGACATGGTCCACATCTCCCACGGACCGGTGGGATGCGGCCAGTATTCATGGTCGCAACGGCGTAATTACTACGTCGGCACCACCGGCGTGGACAGCTTTGTGACCATGCAGTTCACCTCCGACTTCCAGGAGCGGGACATCGTCTTCGGCGGCGACAAAAAGCTTGCCAAGATCATCGACGAGATCGAGACCCTGTTCCCGCTGAACAAGGGTATTTCGATCCAGTCCGAATGCCCCATCGGCCTGATCGGCGACGACATCGAGGCGGTCTCGCGCGCCAAGCACAAGGACATCGGCAAGCCCATCGTTCCCGTCCGCTGCGAGGGATTCCGGGGCGTCTCCCAGTCCCTGGGCCACCATATCGCCAATGACGCCATCCGCGACTGGGTGTTCGACAAGAAGGCCATCGACTTCACCCCGACCGACTACGACATCAACATCATCGGCGACTACAACATCGGCGGCGACGCCTGGGCTTCGCGCATCCTGCTGGAGGAAATGGGGCTCAGGGTGGTGGCGAGCTGGTCGGGCGACGCCTCCATCTCGGAACTGGAGAGGGCGCCGAAGGCCAAGCTCAACCTGATCCACTGTTACCGGTCGATGAACTACATCTGCCGTCATATGGAAGAAAAGTACGGCATTCCCTGGATCGAATACAATTTCTTCGGCCCGAGCCAGATCGCCCAATCCCTGCGGGCCATTGCCGAACAGTTCGACGACAAGATCAAGGAAAACGCCGAAAAGGTCATTGAAAAATACAAGGCTCTGACCGACGCCGTCATCGCCAAATACCGGCCCAGGCTGGAGGGAAAGACGGTGATGCTCTATGTCGGCGGCCTGCGCCCCCGCCATGTGATGACCGCCTTCGACGACCTCGGCATGGAAATCGTCGGCACCGGCTATGAATTCGCCCACAACGACGACTATCAGCGCACCACCCATTACGTGAAGGACGGCACGCTGATCTACGACGACGTCACCGGCTATGAACTGGAGAAGTTTATCGAGGGCGTGAGGCCGGACTTGGTCGGCTCCGGTATCAAGGAAAAGTATCCGACCCAGAAACTGGGCGTGCCGTTCCGGCAGATGCATTCCTGGGACTATTCCGGCCCGTATCACGGCTACGACGGTTTCGCCATCTTCGCCCGCGACATGGATCTTGCCATCAACAACCCCGTCTGGAGCAAGTTCAAGGCGCCCTGGAAAGCCGCCTAGTGCATTGATGTGAGTAGGAGATTCACAATTTCCCGCTGCCGTCCGTCATGGCCGGGCTTGACCCGGCCATCCACGCGGCGCCGCGCAACGCCTTGTAAACATTGGAGTGTTGCGGCTGCGCGTGGATGCTCGGGTCAAGCCCGAGCATGACGGACAAAAAGTGAATTGTGTGCCTTTTGAATTGAGTCCATGCACGAGAGGCCCTCGGAAGCCACGTTTTGGAGTGAACAACCATGCCTCAGTCCGCAGCCAAGGTCCTTGACCACATGCCCTTGTTCCGCGAGCCGGAATACAAGGCCATGCTCAAGGCGAAAAAGGAGCAGTTCGAGTGCCCGCATCCCGCCGACAAGGTCCAGGAGACCGATGACTGGACCCGATCCTGGGAGTACCGGGAAAAGAACCTCGCCCGCGAGGCCCTGGTCGTCAATCCGGGCAAGGCCTGCCAGCCCCTCGGCGCGGTGTTCGCGGCGAGCGGATTCGACGGCACCATGTCGTTCGTCCACGGCAGCCAGGGTTGCGTCGCCTATTACCGCAGCCATCTCTCGCGTCATTTCAAGGAGCCGTCCTCGTGCGTCTCCAGTTCGATGACCGAGGACGCGGCGGTGTTCGGCGGCCTCAACAACATGGTTGATGGGCTGGCCAACACCCATGCCCTCTACAAGCCGAAGATGATTGCGGTTTCGACCACCTGCATGGCCGAGGTCATCGGCGACGACCTCAACTCCTTCATCCAGACCGCCCGGGACAAGGGCTCCGTCCCCGAGGGATTCGACGTGCCCTTCGCCCACACCCCGGCCTTCGTCGGCAGCCACGTCACCGGCTACGACAACATGATGAAGGGCATCCTGTCCCACTTCTGGAATGGTCGGGAACGCCAGGCCTCCGCCTCCGTCAACATCATTCCCGGCTTCGACGGCTTTTGCGTCGGCAACATCCGTGAACTGAAGCGGATGTTGGGTTTGATGGGGGTGGACCATGCTGTCCTCTCCGACACCTCCGACATCTACGACACGCCCTCGGACGGCACCTTCCGCATGTACGCGGGCGGAACCACCCTGGATCAGGCGAAAGCCGCCCTGAACGCCAAGGCGACCCTGTCGATGCAGGCCTACTGCACCGAAAAAACCCTGGAAATGTGCGCGGAAAAGGGGCAACAGACGGCGGCGTTCCACTATCCCATGGGCGTCTCGGCCACTGACGAATTCCTGATGAAGGTATCGGAGTTGACCGGGAAGCCGATCCCCGAGGCCCTGGAACTGGAACGCGGACGGCTGGTGGACGCCATGGCCGATTCCCAGGCCCATCTCCACGGCAAGCGTTACGCCATCTACGGCGACCCGGACTTCGTCATCGCCATGGCCCGCTTCGTCATGGAGACCGGCGGCGAACCGGTCCACTGCCTCGCCACCAACGGCGGCAAGGCGTGGGAAGAGGTGATGACCCAACTTCTCGCCTCGTCGCCCTACGGCGCCGGGTGCAAGGCGTGGGGCGGCAAGGACCTGTGGCACATGCGCTCGCTGATGGCCACCGAGCCGGTCGATTTCCTGATCGGGAACTCCTATGGCAAGTATCTGGAACGTGATCTCCGCGTCCCTCTGATCCGCCTCACCTTCCCGATCTTCGACCGCCACCATCATCACCGCTTCCCGACCTGGGGATATCAGGGGGCTCTGACGGTGCTGGTCAAGATTCTCGACAAGGTGTTCGACGCCATCGACCTGAACACCAATATCCCCGGCGAGACCGATTACAGCTTCGATCTCACCCGATAGGGGGTCCCCTCCCCGGCCTTCCCGGCACACCATTCCGGGAAGGCCTCCCCCCGCCTCCGCGCCCCCCGCCTCCGCGCTTGCATCATCGGTTGGGAAAAGATAACACTGCCCCCACCGACGGGTTGGGCCAATGGGTTGGGCATGACGAAGAAAATCGTATCGGTGGTCTTTTCCTTCCGCAACGAAGCGGCCAACCTGCCGGCTCTGATCGATCGCATGCAGACGGTGATGGGCGCCCAGCCGGAAGATTATGAACTGATCTTCGTGAACGATGATTCCAGCGACATTTCCCTCGACATCCTCAAGGCCGCCCACAAAGGCAACCCCCGCGTCAAGATCTTAAACATGTCGCGCCGGTTCGGGGTGTCGGAATGCGTCCTCGCGGGCATGGCGGCGGCCAGGGGGGACGCCGTCGTCTATCTGGACACAGACCTTCAGGACCCGCCCGAGTTGATTCCGAAGCTGCTGGAACGCTGGCGCAACGGGGTCGACGTGGTCAACACGGTGCGCACCGCCCGTCTGGGCGAGACCAAATTCAAGAAATTCGTGACCCGTCTCGCCTATGGGCTGATCGGTTTCGCCTCGGACACCAAGCTGATCACGGAAGCGGGGGATTTCAAGCTCGTCTCCCGGCGGGCGCTTGATCATCTGCTGTCCCTCAAGGAGCATGATCCCTATCTGCGCGGCCTCATTTCGTGGGTGGGGTTCACCCAGGTCACGGTGCCCTATGAGCGGGAGGCGCGGTTCGGCGGCGTCACCAAATTTCCCCTGCACAGCCGGGGGCCGTGGAAGATGTTCGCCATCGGCCTGACCTCGTTCTCGTTCATGCCGATCTACGGGATTTTCGCCGTGGCCGTCCTCGGTTTGGTGGCCGTGGGCGTTCTCGGCCTCACGAGCGCCGGGCTGGCCCTGGCCGGACGCGAGTCCGCCTCGGCGATCGGTTTCCTGGCGCTGCTGACCTTTTTCTGGGCCACTCTGATGGCCTCCGTCGCCGTGGTCGGGATCTATGTGGCCCGCACCTACAAGGAAGCGCGGGGGCGCCCCCGCTATATCGTGCGCGACAGGATCGGGTTCGAGGCCGCCCCGGAGTCCGGTGACGCCGACGCTCCGGCGTCATGACGGCGGGCGGCCGGATCCGTTTCACGGCGGATTTTCTCCACCGCCACCGGGTTTTCCTGCTTGGCGTCGCGGCCTTGGCCTGTCTGATCGACGTGACGTCCCTCGTCGCGTCCTATCTCGCCTATCCGGGTTACGTGGATCACGGCGAGCCCAGCATCGTCACTGCCGCCTGGAGGCTCCTGGCCGGCCACCCGGTCTATCACCCCTTCGCGGACGCGGAGCGGGTCACCAACGTCTACGGCCCTTACGCCTACTCGGTTCACGCGCTGATGTTCGCGGTCCTCGGCCCCTCGATCGCCTCGGGCAAGGCGGCGGCGGCGGCGGTCGGAATCGCGTTTCTCCTGCTGGTGTTCTGGTCGCAGCGGCGTCATGGGACCGCAGCCGCCCTTCTGGGCCTGATCCTGGCCTCCGGTTTCATGCTGAAGGCGGTCCCCGCGTCCCTGTGGAACCGCCCGGATATCTTTCTCGCGACACTGGTGGCCATGGCCGTGTGGGCCATGAATGGAAAGGGCTCCGACCGCGCCCGGGACCTGGCGATCGCCGTGTGCGCCGGGGTGGCCGTCTCCATGAAGATCCACGCGGGGGTCTATTTCATTCCCGTGGTTCTCTGCCGGGTCTCCGGGCGGGGGCTGCGTCCGTTCATCGAAATCGGGGGAGTGGCGGCCGTCGTCGCCTTTGCGCCCTTCCTTCTGCCGGTTTTCCCTCTCCCCAGCTATCTGGAGTGGTTCGCCCATGTGGCCGGCAAGCCCACCGCAGCCTCGGCGGCGGGACGTTTCCTCTACCACGGCCTGTTCCAGATCGCTCCGGCCCTTTTGCCGTTCCTTGACGGAAAGTTCCGCGCGCGGCTGCGCCCGTGGCCGGAGAGGCTGTATTTCTGGTCGTATTTCGGGGGAATCGTCCTGCTGATTCCCCTTGCCGCCAAGCCGGGGGCGGGTCCGTACTACCTTTTCCCGTTCACGGCCATCACCATCGACCTGCTGCTCCGCCACGCGGCGACCACGCTCCATCCCCGCCTCGTCCAGGCCGGAGCCTTCGTGCTCGCCCTGATCGTCGTCCTGCCCTCCATTCCGATCCAGAAACGGTTTCAGCGCAGCCTGAACTGGGACGAGGCCCGCCGCATCGTGGCGGACTTGCGCGGTGTTCTGGAGCGGCATCCGGGCCGTTCCATCGAAATGGGCGTCGGCACCACCATCAACGGCTATCGCCTGACCTACGGCAAGGTGCTGCTCGTATTTGCGGGCCACCCTTACCATCTCGACTCCGCGACCGTCGGCGAGCTGCGCGGCATGGGAATCGGGATGGCTCCGGGCACCGTCCGGCGGATCGCCTCGTGCGCCGACGATCTGTGGCTGGTTCCGAAGGGGGAGAGCCCGTTCCGGATGCACAGCTTCTACGGGGGACAAGCCTTCGACGAGGGCTTCCGCCAAGCCTTCGAGGCCACCCACGACCGGCAGGGATCGTCAGAGTTCTTCGATTTCTGGGGATGCCCGAGGGGCCGGACCAGCGGCTGAAGACAGGTCGAGAACCCCCTCGAACACCGCGTGAAACATGGCTTCCGTCAGACGGCCGGTGTTGGTGTTGTAGCGGGAACAGTGGTAGCTGTCGGCGAGCGCCCGCCCGTCCGGCAAGCGGTGAACCGCCCCGTGGGCGAAGGGAGTGGCCGACCTGCGAAGGCCGAGCGCCGCCAGCACCGCTTCATGGGCCACCCGCCCCAGGGCGACGATGACCCGGAGACGGGGCAACCCGGCCAGTTCCCCGACGAGAAACGATCGGCACGCGGCGACTTCCCCGGGGGTGGGTTTGTTCTCCGGGGGAACGCAGCGCACCGCGTTGGTGATCCGGCAGCCCTTCAGACGGAGACCGTCATCGGGGCTGGCCCGGTATTCCCCTTCCGCGAACCCGAAACGCAGGAGGGTGGGATACAGCAGGTCGCCGGCGGCGTCGCCGGTGAAGGGACGCCCGGTGCGGTTGGCCCCACGCAGTCCGGGGGCAAGGCCGACCACCAGCACCCGCGCGTCCACCCCGCCGAACGACGGCACCGGCCCGTTGTGCCAATCGGGGCGGGAGGCGCGGTTGCCCTCGCGGAAGACGGCCAGTCTCGGGCACAGGGGACAGTCGGACCCCGGCTCCGGCCCCACCCTTACTGGTCTCCGGAACCGGAGGACTCGGCGTTCCTGTCCTCCCGCTGCGCCAGCACGCGGGCGATCTGGGGTTCCAGTTCAAGAAGCTCGACGAACGTGTCCGCCTGCCGCCGGAGTTCATCGGCCACCATGGGCGGCTGCGAACGGACCGTGCTGACCACAGTGACCCGCAACCCCTTGCGCTGCACCGCCTCGACCAACCGGCGGAAGTCCCCGTCCCCGGAAAAAAGGACGATGTGGTCGAGGTGGGGGGCCATCTCCATCACGTCGATGGCCAGCTCGATGTCCATGTTGCCCTTGATCTTGCGGCGGCCGGAAGCGTCGGTGAACTCCTTGGTGGGCTTGGTCACCATGGTATACCCGTTGTAATCGAGCCAATCCACCAGCGGCCGGATCGGAGAATATTCCTGATCCTCGATCAGGGCGGTGTAGTAGAATGCCCGAATCAGGCGCCCTTTCGACGCGAATACCGTCAACAGACGCCTGTAATCGATGTCAAACCCGAGAGCCCTGGCGGCGGCGAAAAGATTTGAGCCGTCAATGAATAGGCCGATCCGCTCCTGCGGGTAAAAAACCATGATAAAAACCCCGTTCAATTCGTAATAGACAAGGAAGAATGATGAGAGAAACACGAACTCCGTCCCGCTTCCCGGCCCATACCCTAGGCCGCCCCGCGGCAACCCGCAAGGACCAAGCGACATGATTCTGGCCGGCCTGGGCGCCAATCTTCCCGCCCCCGACGGCCGGAGCCCGCGGGAGACCTGCGAGGCGGCCCTCGCCGCCCTGTCCGCCGCCGGCGTCACCGTTCTCCGCCGCTCGCGCTGGTACCGCTCGGCCCCGGTTCCCGCCTCGGACCAGCCCTGGTTCGTCAACGGCGCCGCCGCGCTGGAGACGGACCTGGGGCCGGAGCGCCTTCTCGACCTCCTGCACCGGATCGAGCACGCGCTCGGGCGGGTGCGCTCGACCCCCAACGCGGCGCGGACCCTCGATCTCGACCTCCTCGCCTACCACGGCGTGGTGAGCGGGGGGCCGCCCCGCCTTCCCCACCCCCGCCTGCACGAACGCGCCTTCGTGCTGCTCCCCCTGCGGGAGGTCTGCCCGGACTGGCGGCATCCGGAACATGGAGCCTCCGTGGAGAGCATGATCGCCGCGCTGGGGCCGGACATTGGTTCCGTGAAAGTGGATTGTTGAATATATTGCAACCTTTGCCTATTCCCTTGCATTTCATCCGGTCGGCCCGTATATACTGGCCGTTCGATCTCTCCTGCCGAAGAGGACGTTGATGGCCCGCGTTACCGTCGAGGACTGCATTCTCCGAGTGCCCAACCGCTTCGAGCTGGTCCTGGTGGCCGCGCAGCGGGCCCGGGACATCAGCGCCGGGGCGCCCCTTTCCCTGGACCGGGACAACGACAAGAACCCCGTGGTCGCCCTGCGCGAAATCGCCGATGGGATGGTCTCGGTGGACCATCTTCGCGCCCAGGTGATCCAGGGCATGCAAAAGCACGTCGAGCACGACGAGCCGGAAGACGAGGAAATGGAGCCCATGGTCGCCGAAATGGACATGATCGCCGAGGTCGGCGAGATGGCCATGGATGACGAGATGGCGGAAGACGGGCTGTCGCTTCAAGAGGACCCGGACACCCTCGACGACGAAGCCGACGCGATCGTCGATGAGGGCGATGACGGAGACGGGGAACTGAACTGATATGGTTTCCGGGAAGTCCGGGGACTTTCCGGGAACCGTATAGGGTGGCGATATGCTTCGCCAGTTCGAGTTAGTCGAGAGAGTTAAATCCTACGATCCGACGGCCGACGAGGACGCCCTCAACCGCGCCTATGTCTTTGCCATGAAGGTTCACGGCTCGCAGAAGCGGGCCTCCGGCGATCCCTATTTTTCCCACCCCATCGAAGTCGCGGGCATCCTCACCAAGTTCAAGCTGGACACGGCCTCGATCGTCACCGGCCTGCTCCACGACGTCATCGAGGATACCCAGACGACCCTGGAAGACATCGAAGCCCTGTTCGGGACCGAGGTCGGGCGTCTGGTGGACGGCGTCACGAAACTGACGCGCATCCAGATTCAATCGGACCAGAGCAAGCAGGCGGAGAACTTCCGCAAGCTCCTGCTCGCCATGTCCGAGGACATCCGCGTCCTTTTGATCAAGCTGGCCGACCGGGTGCACAACATGCGCACCCTCGGGTACGTCTCCAACCCCGAAAAGCGCAGGCGGATCGCCCTGGAGACGATGGAAATCTACGCTCCCCTCGCCGAGCGCATCGGCATGCACGAGATCAAGAGCGAACTTGAGGATCTGGCGTTCGCCGAATTGACCCCCGACGGACGCGACTCCGTGATGACCCGGCTCCGCTTCCTGCGCGAGCAGGGGGGCGATCTGGTCCCCCGCATCATCGACGCCCTGCGCGGCACCGTCGCCGCCGCCGGCATCGACGCGGTGGTCGCGGGGCGCGAGAAAAGCGCCCACTCGATCTGGCTCAAGATGCAGCGCAAGGGGCTCGGCTTCGAGCAGTTGTCGGACATCATGGCGTTCCGGATCATCGTCACCAGCCTGGAGGACTGCTATCGGGCCCTGGGGGCCATCCATGCCGCCTATCCCATGGTTCCCGGCCGGTTCAAGGACTACATCTCGACCCCGAAACCCAACGGCTACCGGTCGCTGCACACGGGCGTCATCGGGCCGGAACGCCACCGCATCGAAATCCAGATCCGCACCCAGGAGATGCACGAGGTGGACGAGATGGGCGTCGCCGCCCACTGGAAATACAAGCAGGACGCCAGCAACGTCGATGGCCGCCAGTACCGGTGGCTGCGCGAACTCCTGGAAATCCTGGAGCACGCGGCCAGCCCCGACGAGTTCCTTGAGCACACCAAGCTCGAAATGTTCCAGGATCAGGTCTTCTGCTTCACGCCCAAGGGCGATCTGATCGCCCTACCGAGCGGTTCGACCCCGATCGACTTCGCCTATGCGGTCCATACGGCCGTCGGCGACACCTGCGTCGGAGCCAAGATCAACGGCCGCATGCAGCCCCTGCGCACGGAACTTCAGAACGGCGATCAGGTGGAGATCGTCACCTCGAAGGCCCAGGCCCCCTCTCCGGAATGGGAACGCTTCGCCGCGACCGGGAAGGCGCGCGCCCGCATCCGCCGTTACCTCCGCACCCAGACCCGGGTCCAGTACGTCGGCCTGGGCCGCGCCATGCTGCAACGCGCTTTCCGTCAGGAGGGCTACGAGTACACCGAAAAAGGCGTCGAGGGCGTTCTCAAGAACTTCAAGGCGCCGAGCGTGGACGATCTGTGCGGTCTGGTCGGCCAGGGCGTCATCACCGGTCACGACGTGGTGACGGCGGTCTATCCGGGCATCAAGATGAGCCGGTTGAGCAAGATCGTTTCCATCGCCACCAACCGCACCAAGGCGAAACCCAAGCCCAAGCAGGACGCCGTCACCATCAAGGGGCTGATTTCCGGAATGGCGGTGCATTACGCGGGGTGCTGCCACCCCCTGCCCGGCGACCGCATCGTCGGCATCGTCGTCAGCGGCAAGGGCGTGAACATTCATACCATCGACTGCGATTCCCTGGAGGAATTCAGCGATCAATCGGATCGGTGGCTCGATCTGTCGTGGGGGGACGGGTTGGACGGGACCACCCATGTCGGCCGCCTCAGTCTGGTCGTCAACAACGAACCGGGCACGCTCGGGACCCTGTCCACGGTGGTCTCCAGGAACCAGGGCAACATCGCCAAGCTGAAGATCACCAACCGCACCGCCGATTTCTCCGATATGCTCCTTGACGTCGAGGTGCGCGACGTCCGACATCTGTCCAGCATCATCGCGGCGTTGCGCGCCACCTCGGCCATCAGTTCGGTCGAACGGACCCACAATTGAACCGGGAGGAGACCCGACCATGGGCAAGGCCTTGCGCCTTGGAGTGAACATCGACCACGTGGCCACCATCCGCAACGCCCGTGGCGGCCACCACCCGGACCCCATCCGCGCGGCCCTGGCCGCGGCCCAGGCGGGGGCCGACGGGATCACCGCGCACCTGCGCGAGGACCGCCGGCACATTTCCGACGACGATATCGCCCGGCTGATCGACGAGGTTCACCTGCCGCTCAACCTGGAGATGGCCGCCACCCCGGAAATGGTGGAGATCGCCTTGCGCCATCGCCCCCGCGCCGCCTGCATCGTGCCCGAGCGGCGCGAGGAGCGGACCACCGAGGGCGGGCTGGACGTGGTGCACGGCTTCCGTCACCTGGAGCCCATGGTAGGGCGTCTCGTCGACGCCGGAATCCGGGTGTCCCTGTTCGTCGAGCCCGACCCGGCCCAACTCGACGCTGCGGTCCGGATCGGCGCCCCCGTGGTCGAATTGCATACCGGCGCCTACTGCGAGGCAACGGGGGACGAGCGGCGGGCAAGGCTGGAGCGCCTGACCGCCGCGGCCGAATACGCCGGACGGGCGGGGCTGGAATGCCATGCCGGCCACGGCCTGGGCTACGGCACGGTCACCGCCGTGGCGGCAATCCCCACCATCGCCGAATTGAACATCGGACATTTTCTGGTCGGAGAGGCCATCTTCATCGGCTTCAAGGAGGCCATCCACACCATGCGCCGCCTGATGGATGAGGCCAGGGCATGATTCTGGGGGTGGGCTCCGACCTGATCGACATCCGCCGGATCGAGCGGACCCTGGAGCGGTTCGGCGACCGGTTCGTCGCCCGTGTGTTCACCCCCGACGAGCAGGCGAAGGCCGAGCGCCGCGCCCGGACACCCAGGGTGCGCGCCGCGACCTACGCCAAGCGCTTCGCCGCCAAGGAGGCCTGCGCCAAGGCGCTCGGCACCGGCTTCCGCCGGGGGGTGTATTGGCGCGACCTGGGAGTGGTCAATCTGCCCTCCGGCCGCCCCACCCTGACCCTGACCGGCCATGCGGCGGAGCGGCTGGCGGAACTCGTGCCCCCGGGCATGACCGCCCGTGTCGACCTCACCCTCACCGACGATTACCCCCTCGCCCAGGCGATGGTGATCATTTCGGCGACCTTGACACGGACCGAAGAGGCTGTCTTGATCGCACCGGTCTGACCCAGGGGCCGTAACGCGATGTCCTTCCGATGAGAAAAAGCCACAGCGGCGGCATGATCGACACGATCAAGACCGTCTTCTACGCCGTCCTGATCGCTCTGCTCGTGCGCACCATCGCCTTCGAGCCCTTTAACATACCCTCCGGATCGATGATTCCGACGTTGCTGATCGGCGATTATCTGTTCGTGTCGAAGTATTCCTACGGGTACAGCCGGTATTCCCTGCCGTTCGGCCTCCCCCTCATCCCCGGCCGCCTTTTCCAGAGCGAGCCGGAACAGGGCGACGTGGCGGTTTTCGCCCTCCCGAGCGACACCAGCCTGGACTACATCAAGCGGGTGATCGGTCTGCCCGGAGACCGGGTCCAGATGATCGGCGGCCATCTCCACATCAACGGCAAGCCCGTCCGCCGGGAGCGTACCGGCGATTTCGTGGGGGAGTGCTCCAACAACATCGCGATGTTCTCCCGCTTCACCGAGACCCTCCCCAACGGCGTCCGCCATACCATCATCGAACTGACGGACAGCGGCCCCTATGACGATACCCGCGAGTATGTGGTGCCGGAAGGGCATTATTTCATGATGGGCGACAACCGCGACTGCTCGAACGACAGCCGCGCCGACGTGGGATACGTGCCGATCCGCAATTTCGTGGGCCGCGCCGAGGTGCTGTTCTTCTCGAAGGACGACAGCGCGCGTTTCTGGGAAATCTGGAAATGGCCGCTGGCGCTGCGCTATTCCAGGTTCTTCCAGGGCGTGCATTGACGTTGACGCCCACTCTGGACCTTCGCGAGTTGGAGCGGGAGATCGGCTTCGGTTTCGCCGATTCCCCGATCCTGCGCGAAGCCCTGACCCACCCGAGCGCCATCGTCAACCTCGGCCGTGGCCGGGCCACGACCTATGAGCGCCTGGAGTTCCTGGGAGACCGGGTTTTGGGACTGGTGGTGGCCGACATGCTGCTCGCCCGCTATCCGACGGAAAGGGAGGGAGCCCTGGCCCAGCGGCATGCGGCCCTGGTGCGCCGGGAGACCCTGGCCCGCGTCGCCCGCATCCTGGGCCTCGACCGTCACCTGATCCTGTCCCGGGGGGAAGAGGATGCCGGGGGACGCAACAACCCCGCCATCCTGGCCGACGCCTGCGAGGCGCTCCTGGGCGCGTTGTTCTCCAGGGGGGGCTTCCCCCAGGCCGAACGCCTGATCCGGCGTCTGTGGAGCCCCCTGATGGAGGAATCCGCCACCCCCCCGAAGGATGCCAAGACCACCCTTCAGGAATGGGCCCAGGGCCGGGGGCTGCCGTTGCCCCTCTACCAAGCCGTCGCCGCCGGCGGCTCCGCCCATGAACCCGTCTTTTCCGTCACCGTGACCGTAGAAGGCGAGCCCTCCGCCACCGCCACCGGTTCCTCGAAACGGCTGGCCGAACAGGCCGCCGCCGGCGCCCTGCTGGAGAAACTGACATGACCGAGGCCCCGGACCCCGAACGCCGCCCGCGTTGCGCCTTCGTCGCCGTCATCGGCGCGCCCAATGCCGGCAAATCGACCCTGGTCAACCGCATCGTCGGAACCAAGGTGAGCATCGTCTCGCCGAAGGTGCAGACCACCCGGACGCGCGTGCGCGGCATCGCCATGGTGGGCGAGACCCAGTTGGTCTTCATCGACACTCCCGGCATCTTCCTGCCCAAGCGCCGCCTGGAGCGGGCCATGGTCGCCGCCGCTTGGGAAGGGGCCGCCGACGCCGAGGACGTCGTTCTTCTCGTGGACGCCCACACCGGCCTTCGCCCCGACGTGGCGATTATCTTGGACGGCATCAGAAGATCAGGTCGCAAGGCTTTGCTCGCACTGAATAAAATCGACCTCATCCGGCGGGAAAAACTGCTGGAGCTGACCGCCGCCCTCGACGCGGAGAACCTGTTCACCGACGTCTTCATGATTTCCGCCGAGACCGGCGACGGGGTCGGCGATCTGGTCTCCTTCCTGGCCGCCCGCGCGCCGGAGGGGCCGTGGATGTTCCCGGAGGACGAGGTCTCGGACATGCCCGTGCGCCTGCTCGCGGCCGAGATCACGCGGGAAAAGGCGTTCTTCCAGCTTCAGCAGGAACTGCCCTACTCCATCGCCGTGGTGACGGAGACCTGGGAAGACTATCAGGACGGGAGCGTCCGCATCGACCAGACCATCCTGGTCCAGCGCGACAACCAGCGGGCCATCGTCCTCGGCAAGGGCGGCTCCCGGATCAAGTCCATCGGCCAGTCCGCCCGCACCGAACTGGAGCGCCTTCTGGACCGCCGCGTCCATCTGTTCCTGCACGTCAAGGTTCACGAAAAGTGGCTGGAACAACGGTCGCACTACAGCGAATGGTCGTTGGACTTCGACGCCTGATCCATATCGCTTGTTTCCTTCACCCGGGGAGATGTTCCCATGGATTTCGCGGACAAGGTACTGGCGGACCTCGTCGCCAGGATGCGCGCCCTCGAATCCGAGATCGAGAGCCGCATCGCCGAAAGACGCACGCGGTTCCATTATGCGGTGGAACGCAACCGCATCCGTTTCGAGCACGACTTCCTGGCCGCCCACCGCGCCTTCCGCCAAGGCCTTTGGCAGCAGCTCCGGCACTCGCCGCTGCCGTTCATCCTGGTGTCCCCGGTCATCTATTCCCTGATCGTGCCCCTGGCGCTGCTCGACCTGTTCCTGGCCCTGTACCAGGCCCTCTGTTTTCCCGTCTACGGAATCCGGCGGGTGCCGCGTTCGGAGTTCATCGTCATCGACAGCGTCCCCCTCGCCTACCTCAACCCGCTGGAGAAGCTCAACTGCCTCTATTGCAGCTACGCCAACGGACTGATCGCCCTCGCCCGCGAGGTCGCCGCCCACACCGAGGAGTTCTGGTGCCCGATCAAGCGTTCCCGGCCCATCCGGGCGCCCCACTCGCGCTATGTCCATTTCGTCGATTACGGTGACGCGGAGGGCTATCGCCGGCACCGGGAGCAATTGCGCGATCACGCCAAGGTCCCCGACGATCCGCCGCCGAAAGCCTGAACCTTGCGCGGCGGGAGGAAGTCCCCCCATATAGATTCCACAGCCTGATGGGGTAGCCATGGACTTCGAAAAATATACCGATCGCTGCAAGGGTTTTCTCCAGTCCGCACAAGGTCTTGCGGTGCGAAGTGAACACCAGAGGTTCACTCCTGAACACCTTCTGAAGGTTCTTCTCGACGACAAGGAGGGGCTTGCGGCCGGCCTCGTCGCCGGCGCGGGCGGCGACCCGCAACGGGCGCTGTCCCAGACCGAGGCCGAGTTGGCCAAGATGCCGCGTGTCCAAGGCACGGGCGGCGGCCTCTATCTGGCTCCCGAACTCGCCAAGGTGTTCGATCAAGCCGAACAGGCGTCCACCAAGGCGGGGGATTCCTTCGTGACGGTGGAATACCTGCTGCTGGCCCTTTCCATCGTGCCGGGAACGGCGGCGCAGCGCATCCTGTCCCAGGCGGGGGTCAACCCCCAGGCCCTCAACCGCGCCATCTCCGAGATGCGCAAGGGGCGCGCGGCCACCAGCAGCAGCGCCGAGGACTCCTACGACGCCCTCAAGAAATACGCCCGCGACCTGACGGCGGCGGCCCGGGAAGGCAAGCTCGATCCGGTGATCGGCCGCGACGAGGAGATTCGCCGCGCCATTCAGGTGCTGTCCCGGCGCACCAAGAACAACCCGGTCCTGATCGGCGAACCCGGCGTCGGCAAGACCGCCATCGTCGAGGGGCTGGCTCTGCGCATCGTCAACGGCGACGTGCCCGAAAGCCTCAAGAACAAACGCCTGATGGTGCTCGATCTGGGAGCGCTGGTGGCCGGAGCCAAGTTCCGCGGCGAGTTCGAGGAGCGCCTGAAGGCGGTCCTGAACGACGTCACCAGCGCCGCCGGCGAGATCGTCCTGTTCATCGACGAAATGCACAATCTGGTGGGCGCGGGGCGGGCCGAAGGCTCTATGGATGCCTCCAACCTGCTGAAACCGGCCCTGGCGCGCGGCGAGCTGCACTGCGTCGGCGCGACCACCCTCGACGAATACCGCAAGCATGTGGAAAAGGACGCCGCCCTGGCGCGGCGGTTCCAGCCGGTGTTCGTCGCCCAGCCGACCGTGGAGGACACCGTCTCCATCCTGCGCGGGCTGAAGGAAAAGTACGAGATGCACCACGGGGTGCGCATCTCCGACAGCGCCCTGGTCGCCGCTGCGACGCTGTCGGACCGCTACATCGCCGACCGCTTCCTCCCCGACAAGGCCATCGATCTGGTGGACGAGGCCGCGAGCCGTCTGCGCATGGAGGTGGACTCCAAGCCCGAGGAACTCGACGAATTCGACCGCCGCATCGTCCAGCTCAAGATCGAGCGCGAGGCCCTGAAGAAGGAACAGGACCGCGCCTCCCGCGAGCGGCTGGAGAAACTCGAAGAGGAACTGACCGATCTGGAACGCCGCTCCGCCGCCATGGGCGAGGCGTGGCGGGCGGAAAAGGAAACCCTGGCCGACGCCACCAAGGTCAAGGAACAGCTCGACCAGGCCCGCAGCGCCCTGGAACGGGCCTTGCGTGAAAGCCGTTACGAGACGGCCGGGGAGCTTCAATACGCCACCATCCCGGAACTGGAGCGCAAGCTGCGCGCCGCCGAGGAGCAGGAGGGCCACCGCATCCTCAACGAGGTGGTCGGAGCGGAACAGATCGCCGGAGTGGTGTCGCGCTGGACCGGCATCCCGGTGGACAAGATGCTGGCCGGCGAACGCGACAAGCTGATCCGCATGGAAGAAGAGATCGCCCGGCGGGTGATCGGGCAAACGGAGGCCGTGCGCGCCGTTTCCAATGCGGTGCGGCGCTCGCGGGCGGGTCTTCAGGACCCCAACCGGCCCATCGGCTCGTTCCTGTTCCTGGGACCGACCGGCGTCGGCAAGACCGAACTGACCCGGGCTTTGGCCGCTTTTCTGTTCGACGACGAGACCGCCATGGTGCGGATCGACATGTCCGAGTACATGGAAAAGCACTCCGTGGCCCGGCTGGTCGGCGCCCCCCCCGGTTACGTCGGCTACGAGGAAGGCGGCGCCCTGACCGAGGCCGTGCGCCGCAGGCCCTATCAGGTCGTGCTGTTCGACGAGGTGGAAAAGGCCCATCCGGACGTGTTCAACGTCCTCCTCCAGGTCCTCGACGACGGCCGCCTGACCGACGGCCAGGGGCGCACGGTGGATTTTCGCAATACCCTGATCATCCTGACTTCCAACCTGGGCGGCGACATCCTGGCCAACCAGCCGGAGGACCAGGACTCAACGGCGGTGCGGGGTCCGGTCATGGACTTGGTGCGCGAGGCCTTCCGCCCCGAGTTCCTGAACCGGCTGGACGAGATTTTGCTGTTCCACCGGCTGTTCCGCTCGCACATGGCGGCCATCGTGAACATTCAGTTGACCCGCCTCATGGCCCGCCTGGAAGACCGCAAGATCGTCCTCGATCTGGACGAGGCGGCACGGGCCTGGCTGGCCGACAACGGCTATGACCCGGCGTATGGGGCCAGACCCCTCAAGCGCGTGATTCAGCGCAGCCTGGAAAACCCGATGGCCATGGCCATCCTGGACGGCCGCATCGCCGAGGGCGACACCGTGACCATCTCCGCCGGAGCGGAAGGGCTGACGATCAACGGAAGTCCGGGCGCGGCCTGAACCGCGCCCCCCCGGACCGCGCTCAGTGACGCCGGTGATGTTTCGGCGAGCGCCAGCGCGGGTTCATCCCCAGGTGGCCGATGTGGTGGTGCAGCCCCGGAAACAGGGGCTTGCCCCGGCCCCGGCCCCGGAAGGCGTGGGCGCAAC
>JADGDA010000159.1 GCA_015228695.1 Alphaproteobacteria bacterium | reverse complement strand
CTGACCTACAAGGTGTCGGACGGAGCCCTGACCACGGCGGCGAAGGCGACGATCACGGTATCGGCGGAGAACGACGCCCCGGTGGTGTCGGCTCCGGTGCTGCTGTCGGGGGTGGAGGACCGCTCGGTCACCATCACTCCGGCCCAGTTGCTGGCGAAGTCGGCCGACGTGGATTCGGCGACGTTGTCGGTGAAGGACCTGGCGCTGTCGAACCCGGATGCGGGGACCTTGACCGCGAACGAGAACGGGACGTTCACGTTCGCTCCGGCCCAGGATTGGAGTGGTTCCTTGGACCTCACCTACCAGGTGTCGGATGGGGTTGCGAGCGCCACGGCCTCGGCGACGATCAACGTGGGAGGAGTGGCCGATCGGCCCAATCTGTCGGTCTTCGTGGGCGAGGGACAGACCGAGGACTCCACCAGCGGCTTTACGGTGCAAAACCTCGGGAGCGATGCCGGTTACCACAACACCTATGGGTACTACGTCACGGATGAGTCCGGCGCGCCGACGGTCGGCCATGTCATCTGGGGCGATGTGAAGGATAGTGCCGGGCAATCGGTCACCATCAGTGGCGTCGATGCCGATCGGGTTGGTTTCTTCCTCATTCCCAACGGAGATGGAAGGCAGTCCATCGCCAGCGGGGAGACGTTGAGCTTCACCCAGGATGCGTCCGGCAACTGGCATGCCGTGAACGGGAACGGGCAGACGTTGCTCGGTTCCGGTGGGGCGGATGTGCTGTTCAGCGACAATTCCCTGAACGCGGGCGGCGCCTACCTTGAGACGGACAGCAGCGCGGTCGGAGGAAATCAGAACTGGGAGGATATCGCCGGGTCTGGATCGGATCGTGATTTCAATGACTTCAAGGTGGATATTGACTGGCGGGGTGAGGGCAACGGGGCGACCACCTATCCGTTGACCATCGAGTCCAGCCTGAGCGACCTCAATGGAGGAGAGTCGCTTTCCGTGACGGTGAGCGGTCTTCCCGAGGGGGCGGTCCTGTCCAGGGGCGCCCTTGGGGAGGATGGGGTCTGGACCTTGTCGGCGTCCGACATGCAGGGGCTGACCCTGACCACTCCGGCCGGCTTTACCGGGAGCCTGGATTTCTCGGTGAAGGCAACGGCTTCCGAGAACGGGACCACCGCCCAGACGGACGTGCGCGTGGCGGTGGACGTGACGGGCGACGCGAACGCCGCTCCGGTCGCCGAAGCGGGCGACGAGGACGTGGTCATGAATACGGCCTATGCCGGCCGTGTGCAGGCCGCTGACGTGGACGGCGACGCCCTGACCTACTCCATTGCCGACAACGGCGGTCCGGCGCACGGGTCGTTGCAGCTCAATCCGGATGGAACCTACATCTATAGGCCCGCCGGCAATTTCACCGGCGCGGACGCCTTCACCTATACGGTGAGCGACGGCGAGGGGGGAACGGCGACGGCCCAGATTGAACTGGATGTCGCCCGTCTCAACCGCGACCCCGCCACTGCGGGGGCCGACGTGGACAGCCGCGAGGATACGGCTCTGTCCGGTCAGTTGGCAGCGACCGATCCGGATCGGGACAGCCTGACCTTCTCGCTGGCGCGGGACGGGAGCCCGGCCAACGGGACGCTCTCCCTCGATGCGAACGGAAGCTATACGTACACACCGAACGCGAATTTCAACGGGAACGACAGCTTCACCTACACGGTGTCCGACGGCTTCGGCGGGACGGCGACGGGGACGGCTCATATCACCGTTGCCGCCGTCAACGATGCCCCCGTCGTCTCCGGCTCCGTCTCTCTTGCCGGGACGGAGGATCAGTCCTTCTCCTTCACGACGGCGCAGTTGCTGGCCAACGCGAGCGATGTGGACAACGCGCGGACCGATCTGACGGTAACGGACTTGGCCCTTTCGAATCCGGATGCCGGGAACCTGACGAGCAACGGAAACGGGACGTTCACGTTCACGCCGCTCCAGGATTGGAACGGATTGCTGGATCTGAGCTACAAGGTCAGTGACGGCGCGGCGGCGGCCCAGGCTTCGGCGCACATTTCCGTTGCCGCCGTCGATGATGCTCCCGTCGATACGGGGATCGTTCCCCCGGCGGTTTACCATACCCATGATTTCTCCTTCAGCGTCGCCGATTCCTTCCGTGACCCGGACGGCGGGCCTCTGACCTTCAGCGCCAGGATCGAGAAGGCGTCCGGTGGTGGAGGGGAGACTTCGACCGATTGGCTGCACTTCGATGCTCCGACCGGAATCTTCTATGGGACGCCGCCCAATGCCGGCGTCGGCGTCAATGTGACCGTGACCGCGACCGATGCCTCCGGGCAGGCGGTTTCGAAGGCCTTCGTCCTCGATCCGTCGCAGCCGGATGTGCTGGCCGACTGGAATGGAGGGAATGACGCGAGAACCTCCACCGACGACGGCGTCGTCACGTTCAAGGGCAGCAAGGAGGACGACGCCTATTCCGGCGGCAGTGGAGGCGACTTCATTTTCGGCGGTGACGGCAACGATGTTTTGAACGGAGGGGCCGGCGACGACTACATGTTCGGGGGAGACAGCGCCGTCAAATCCCCGAGCGCCACCAACGGCGGGGAGCATGGGGACGGAGGAGGGAGACACTCCTCCTCCTCCGGCGATGGCGGAACCCATTGGGGTACCGGCTGGAACTGGGGCGGCAGGTCGCCGAGTTCCGATGGTGGCCACGATGGGCATGGACGGGACGGCAGCGGCGGAAGGGATTCCTCTTCCGACGGTGGTCACGACAGGCACGGACGGGACAGCAGCGGCGGGAGGGATTCCTCTGAGTCCGCCGCCGTGGGCGACGTCCTGCACGGAAACGCTGGCAATGATACCGTCGCCGGAGGCAGCGGCGACGATGTCCTTTACGGCGATGAGGGCAACGACCATCTGTTTGGTGACGCCGGAGAGGATGTTCTGTTCGGCGGAAGCGGTTCCGATCATCTGTTCGGTGGAGACGGAGGGGACGCCCTGTTCGGCGGCGACGGCTCTGATGCTCTGTTCGGCGGCGGCGGAAGCGACGTTTTGCAGGGCGGAGGCGGGTCCGACGTGATGCGGGGTGGGGATGGCCAGGATATTTTCTCCTTCGGCCCCAGCGATGGCGGCATGGACCTCATCACGGACTTCCAGATCGGCGAGGGGGGCGACATGCTGGACCTCAGCGGCCTCGTCGGCGACAACACGAGCAGCGATTTCGTCCGGCTGGGCTTCAATTCCAGCGGCAAGCTGACCGTGTCGGTCGACACCGACGGAGCGGGAGAGGCCGACGCCTTCCACGATGTGGTGACGCTCGACAACGTGACGCGCTCCGACGACGAGCAGGCGTCCGCCTACACCGTGCAGGCGGGCACCTCGGGGAGCGACGCCGTCACGATCGTGCATCACGTTCCCCAGGGCTGACGGGCCCCAGGGCTGACGGGCTCCGAATACGTCGTCGGGGGCCGGAAAATCCACGGATTTTCCGGCCCCTTGCCGTGGGAGGGGCGATGTCCCGCCCGTCCATCGTTCGCAGGTCCCGATGAACCCGATCGTCGTCATTCCCGCCCGCATGGCCTCGACCCGTTTGCCCGGAAAGCCGCTGGCCGATATCCACGGGGCGCCGATGATCGTCCAGGTGTGGAGGCGGGCGATGGAGGCGGCGGTTGGACCGGTTCTGGTCGCCTGCGCCGAGCGGGAGATCGCCGATGCGGTCGAGCGGGCCGGGGGCGAGGCGGTGCTGACCCGTCCCGACCACCCCTCGGGTTCCGACAGGGTGTTCGAGGCGGTCCAGGCCCATGATCCCGATGGACGCTTCGACGTGGTGGTGAATGTGCAGGGAGACCTGCCGACTCTTGATCCGGCCGTCATCCGCGCCGCCCTTTCGCCCGTCGCCCGGCCCGAGGTGGATATCGCGACCCTGGTCGCCCGCATCGGCGCCCCCGGCGAGGCGACCGATCCCAACGTGGTCAAGGCTGTTGTGGCGTTCCCCTCCGGGGAAGGTGTGGCGTTCCCCTCCGGGGAAGGTGTGGCGTTCCCCTCCGGGGAAGGTGTGGCATTCCCCTCCGGGGAAGGGGCGGTGGCAGTGGGGAGGGCGCTCTACTTCAGCCGGGCCACGGTTCCAGCCGGAGACGGCCCCCTGTTTCACCACATCGGTCTTTACGCCTATCGAAGGGAGGCTCTTGGCCGTTTTGTCGCGCTGCCCCCCGGGGTGCTGGAACTGCGCGAGCGTCTGGAGCAGCTTCGAGCCCTGGAAAACGGCATGCGCATCGATGCCGCCCTCGTTGACACGGTTCCTCTGGGCGTCGATACTCCGGCCGATCTTGAGCGGGCCCGCGCCCTGCTCGCGCCCCACCTGCGGACGCCTTCATGATGGAACGGCCTTCCGACGACCCGGCCCACAGCGTCATCTCGTTCCAAGGATTTGCCGGGGCCTATTCCCATCTGGCGTGCCGGGCCGTGTTCCCCGGGATGGAGCCGCTTCCCCGGGACTCCTTCGAGGAGGCGTTCGACGCCGTTGCCGAAGGGCTTGCGCGTTTCGCCATGATCCCGGTGGAGAACTCGGTGGCGGGCCGCGTTGCCGACATCCATCACCTGCTTCCCGACAGCAAGCTGCACATCGTTGCCGAGCATTTCCAACCCATCCACCATTGCCTTCTGGCCCCGAAGGGCGCGACGTTGGCCACCATCCGCACCGTTCACAGCCACGTTCATGCCCTCAGTCAGTGCCGCAAGCTGATCCGGGAGATGAATATCCGTCCGGTGGTGGCGGTGGATACGGCGGGCGCCGCCGCCGAGATTGCCCGGGAGGGCGACATCACCAAGGCCGCCATTGCCTCGGAACTGGCGGGGGAACTCCACGGTCTGGTGTCGCTCAGAGCCAACATCGAGGACGCGCCTCACAACACCACCCGTTTTTTGATCATGGCCCGTGAGCCGATCGACCCCTCTCCGCGCGAGGGGGCGGTGGTGACCAGCTTCGTGTTCGGTGTGCGCAACGTCCCCGCGGCCTTGTACAAGGCCCTGGGCGGCTTTGCGACCAACGGAGTCAACATGACCAAGCTGGAAAGCTATCTGGTCGATGGGGACTTCGTCGCCGCCCAGTTCTACGCCGACGTCGAGGGGCATCCGTCGGAACGCAACGTCAGTCTCGCCATGGAGGAATTGGCGTTCTTCTCCCGCGAGGTCAAGGTGCTGGGCGTCTACCCGGCCCACCCCTACCGCTTCCACGCCCGCCAATCCGCCGCGTAGAGGCATGGTCCGAGCCCAGCCCAAGGCTCCGTACGCCAGCGACCCGGACCTGAGCAGGGGGCGGCTGTTTCCCGAGGCCGGATCGGAAACCCGGTCGGCGTTCCAGCGCGACCGCGACCGGATCATTCACTCCGCCGCCTTCCGCAGGCTCCAGTACAAGACCCAGGTGTTCGTCTCCCACGAGGGCGACAATTACCGCACCCGTCTGACTCACAGCCTGGAGGTCTCCCAGATCGCCCGTTCGATCAGCCGGTTTCTCGGACTGGACGAAGATCTGGCCGAGGCCCTGGCGCTGGCCCACGATCTCGGGCACACCCCCTTCGGCCATGCCGGCGAGGACGCCCTGGGGGCCTGTATGGAGCCCTATGGCGGTTTTGACCACAATGCCCAGGCATTGAGGATCGTGACCCGTCTGGAGCACCGCTACGCCGATTTCGACGGCCTCAATCTCACCTGGGAAACCCTGGAGGGACTGGTCAAGCACAACGGCCCCCTCCTGCCCGCCCCCCTCCTGCCCAGCGGGGGAGAAAAGCCCCTGCCGTCGGCCATCCGCGAGTATGCCGCGATCCAGGATCTGGAACTCGGCACATGGCCCGGACTCGAGGCCCAGGTCGTGGCGCTGGCCGACGATATCGCCTATGACAACCACGACATGGACGACGGCCTGAGGGCGGGCCTCTTTTCCATCGAGGACGTGATGGCGGGCATCCCCCTGGCCGGACCGGTGTTCGAGGAGATGGGACGACGGAA
>JADGDA010000158.1 GCA_015228695.1 Alphaproteobacteria bacterium | reverse complement strand
TGAACGGCTGACCGCAGCTACCTCGTCCTGATCAACCGGCGTGTGCGGCTTCGGACGTCGGGCGTTACCGCGCTACGGAAAACTCCCACAGCCGGCGCTGCTCTTCCCAGCTTTCCGGGATCCGCCTCAGCATGTGATTGAGGGTGAGCCCGCGCGGCTGGCGACTGTCGAGGATGGCGGCGACGATGTCCGGCGCGAGGCAGGTCAGCGCCAGGATCGGTTCACGTAGGTGTCGCTGATACCCTCCTGTTCGGCCAGATCGGTGATCGAGGCCGCCGCGCCGCTTTCGATGCGGCGGCGCCAGCGGAAGGCTTTGACCATGACGGCCTGCATGGTGTCAGGCGTGGGTGTGGCGGCCGGGATCGGCTCGATGGTCGAGCCATCCGGCGCCAGGACCAGCTTGCGTCCACCACGGCGCCTGAAGGAAACCGGGATGCGGATGGTGATGATGTCTGGGTCGTGGACGGTGGTGGGCATGGCGGTTATCCTTCCAGGGCGACAGCATCCTGGGCGACTTCGGCCGCCAGGGTCCTGAGGCCGCCGCCGCGCAGCCGGACATCGAAGCCGCCAGTGGTGACCTCGATCCGGTCGATCAGGAGGTGGAGGATGCGAGCCTGCTCGGCCGGGAACAGTTCCTCCCAGAGGGTGTCGATGCGGCGCAGGCTGTCCATCAGGGTGGCTTCGCCAGGGTGGAAGTCATCGACCTCCTCGGTCGCCGCCAGGGTGCACGCGACGACCTCTGGGGAGCGCAGGGCGCGGCGGACCTGGGCGAACACCAGGGTCTCGGCCTCGTCGGCGGCGACGGCGCGCACCGGACAGGTGGTGTGGCCGTTCTTGCTCGCCTTCGAGCAGAGGTAATAGCGGTACAGCCGGCCGTGGCGGCGAGTGTGGCTCGGCGTCATGGCGCCGCCGCACGCGCCGCAGCGGATCAGGCCTTTGAGCGGGGCCGGCGTGCCGGCGGTGACCCGGGTTCCCTTACGCCGGGCGTTGTCGGCCATGACGGCGTGGACCTTGTCCCACAATGGCCGGTCAACGATGGCGGCATGTTCACCGGGGTACGACGTGCCCTTGTGGACCGCTTCGCCGAGGTAGGTTCGGTTGTTGACGAGCTTGTACAGGGTGCCCTTGTTGAACGGTTTGCCATGACGGAAGGTGCCGTCCTCGGTGGTCCAGGATTTGGTGATGGCGCCATCGGCGGCCAGTTCGCGTATTACGGCGATGGCCGAACCCAGTTCGAGAAAGCGCTCGAAGATGCGGCGGACCAGGGCTGCCTCGGTTTCGTTGACCACCAGGTGACGATCCTGCACGTCGTAGCCCAAGGGCGGCACCCCGCCCATCCACATGCCCTTCCGGCGGGACGCCAGGAATTTGTCGCGGATGCGCTCGGCGGTGACCTCGCGCTCGAACTGGGCGAAGGACAGGAGGATGTTCAGCGTCAGGCGGCCCATTGATGTCGTGGTGTTGAATTGCTGGGTCACCGACACGAAGGTGACCTTGGCGCGGTCGAAGGTCTCCACCAACTTGGCGAAGTCGGCCAGTGACCGGGTCAGGCGGTCGATCTTGTAGGTGACGATGCAGTCGACCTTGCCGGCCTCAATGTCAGCCAGCAGGCGCTTCAGGCCCGGGCGTTCGATGTTGCCACCGGAAAAGCCGCCGTCGTCGAAGCGGTCCGGAACCAGGATCCAGCCCTCGGTCTTCTGGCTGGCGATGAAGGACTCGCAGGCTTCCCGCTGGGCATCCAGTGAATTGAACTCCATGTCGAGACCTTCTTCGGAAGACTTGCGGGTGTAGATGGCGCAGCGGATCTTGCGCACGGGAGCGATCTTGTTCATGCGGTGCGCTCCTTCTTGTTCGGGTTGGCGAGCCCAAAGAAAATCCAGCCATTCCAGCGGGTGCCGGTGATTTCACGGGCAACGGCCGAGAGCGACCTGAACCGGCGGCCCTGGTATTCGAGGCCATCGGACAGGACATTCACTTCGTGCGCCACGCCCTGCCAGGTGCGCACCAGGCGGGTGCCGGGCAGCAAATCGCGGGCGACCGGCTCGGCTTTGCGGGCCTTCGGCTTCTCGGCCACCAGGGCGTCGAACCGGCGTTGGTGCAAGGGATCGAGACCGCCGTAGGTCAGTTCCTGGATGCGGTGCGCTAGGCCGCGAATAAGGAAACCGCGCCGGTAGGCCGGAGGTTCGCTGCAGAAGTATTCCCGCCACAGTTCCTTGAGCTTGTCCTGGGGCGCATCGTGCAGTTCGGCAATCTGTTTGAGGATGGGGCTGGTCATTTCCTTTCTCCGACCGGGTCCGTTTTTTCACCATGGACGCTCCGGTCGAGCGCGAAGTCCAGGCCGAACTTTCTCTTGTCCTTGATGTTGTTGGCCTTTTCCCTGCCGGCGCGGCGGCGGGCGTCCAGCCGCAAGACACCGGCAGCCAGGATGGCGGCAATCTCGTCGAGGCGTTCGTCGGCGGTCATACTCTCGGGAGGAACGGCGGTCATGGCGGACCTCCTTCATGTTCGCTCCCTTGTTATGTACCGGCCGACCGGCCAAACCTTCTCACGGGGTCACCCTTGGACGTTTATCCGGCCACGCAGACCGCTCGGTATCTTGATACCTTCAATAAAGTACAAATAAGCATAGAGTTTGTATAACTTCCCACACATCACAGTAAAATAGATGGTTGCGACGGATTGACGGCGCACCCGCAAATTGTTGTATTACTCAATACAAATACTTGTAACGGCGAAATCGTAGTGAGGGAAAGGAGGACGTGGGATTGGGAACCTGCTCCCCATGCGACGCGAAGAACAAGAGGCCATGCTTCGTCATCTCGTCCGGCCGATGGATTGCCAGCCCACCTGCCGGATGAAAATCCGCAGCAGGAAAGTGCCCTCCGTCGAACGGAACGGTTTCCTCCCGAAAACAAAGTGATCGCGGGCGCCCGTTGGGTTCATCGCGATCCAAGACGGAGGAAGACTGTTCATGTCCGATCACACGAAACCTGATGGTGGACGGAGCCGCTAGGCTCGTGCCGCCATTCACCCCGCCGGCTTGCGGATCGGACCGGTGCCGGGCGCCCCCATACCCAGCAACCAGCCGCAGCCCCCCGCCCATCCGGGTGCGGCTTTCCGCATCCGCCGCGGCATCTTCGCCATGCGCCTGCGACGCTGACATCCTCTTCGGAGACATCAATCGCCGGGTGGACTGACCACCCACGCATCGTTCAAAGCCGGACTGAAGTCCGGCAAGGGATTTGTGCACCACGTCTTGCAACTGATAGTTGCGTGCGAGGGTGTCATGAACAAGCATGTAGGTCCGTTACAGCCGGCACGGCCAGACCCCGCCACGGCGGCGGCGTTGACCGATGAATTCGTGCGCGTCGCGATGAAGGCAGCCAACCATTACGCCTTGCGGATCGTGCGGACGCTGAAGCTCGGCCCGGATGCGGTCGATGACGTGCGCCAGGATCTTCTGCTCGAAGTGCTGCGACGGGCGATGCGCTTCGATGCCGAGCGCTCGGCGTGCAGCACGTTCGTCCGCGTCCTCATGCGCCATGCCTCCGACGAGGTCGCCGGCCGCATGGCACGCCAGCGGCGGACGGAGGGCGGATCGATCAATCGGGAGGTGGTCCATCCCGACGGCAGCCGTGGGCCGATGGAGGGTTTCCTGTCCGAGGAAGACGGGATCGGCGCCCTGTGGGGCGGACGGCTCGACCCGGTCGTGGCGCTGGAGCGCCGCATCGACATCGAACGCTTCCTCGCCCGCCTGCCGGAACGGCTCCAGCGCCTGTGCCGGTTGCTCCAGGAAGAGGACACGGCGATCGCGGCGCAGTTCCGATCCGGGCTGTCGCCGGCCGAATTCTATCGGGAAATCGAGGAGGTGCGCATGCGGCTGCGGTCGGTCGGTCTCGGGTGGGGCCATGGAGGGGGGACCCCGTGAGAAGGATTGGCAGTTCGACCGGTATATAACAAGAGGGCGGGCTCTCCGTCCCCCGAACGAAAGGCCAAACCAATGACCACCTTGTCCACACCACTCCCGACCGCCGATCCCGGTCCCATGGCAAGCATGGCGGAATTTCCGCATCTCGACATCGACGAACCCGCCCTCTGCGACTGGCTGGCCGAGGCCATGCCGGGCGAGAGCATCCGCTATTACCGTGGCTTCCTCGGCTACGACCGCGCCCCCAGCACCGGTGTCCTGCCCGAACGCGAACGCAAGCGGTTGGTGGCGGTCGCCAGCCGGGCCATGTAGGCCGCCGAGGACGGCCGCCTGCACCTGCTGCAGCGGCGCCACGACGACGGCGACTACAGCTACGTGGCCGTCAAGGCGCCCGAGCGACACTGACCCTTCCGACCGGAATCTTCACTGCCGCTGAATCCACCCCGTTGCGGGAGGAGGGAGTCATGTGCACCCACGCAACCATCCAGGATATCCGAAGACTGCCCGCCATCTCCGTCGCGGCGTTGCCAGCCCGCGAGTTGGCTCGGCTGGTCCGCAATGTCACCACCATGAGGCGCCTGATCGCCGAGGTCGATGAGCATCTCCAGGCGGCGCTCGCCATCCGCTACGGCCGGAAGGCCGGCGCCCTGCGCGGCGCGGCGACGAACCCCGTACACCTGATCGACGGCGATCACGTGGTGATTTCCGAGCAGGTGACGACGGTCACCTGGGACCAGGCAAAGCTCGCCGAGGCGGTCGCCACCCTGCGGGACGACTGGCACAAGGATCCGGCCCGCTACGTCCGGGCGATCTACGTGGTCGATGACTACGCCTTCGCCCGCTGGCCCGAGGCCATCCGCGAGTTGTTCGCCCCCGCCCGCACCGTCACCAGGCCCAAGCCGACCTTTCGCTTTGAACCACGCCCGGCCCGGGCGGCGTGAGAAGGAGACCGTGTGATGGCAATTTCGCTCGCATCGTTGAAGACATCCGTCATGCCGTCGTCGTGGCGCATCCTGGTTCACGGGGTGGCCGGCGTCGGCAAGACCACCTTTGCCGCCGGCGCGTCGGCCCCGGTGTTCATCTGCACCGAGGACGGGCTGGGCACCCTGAAGGTGCCTCACTTCCCGCTCGCCCACACTTTCGACGAGGTGATGGAGGCGTTGGCCGCCCTCTACAGCGAGGACCACCCGTACAAGACCCTGGTCATCGACAGCGTCGACTGGCTGGAGCCGCTGGTGTGGGCGCGGGCCTGCAAGGACAACAGTTGGTCCTCGATCGAAGACGCCGGCTACGGCAAGGGCTACGTCGCCGCTCTCGACCTGTGGCGCCAGTACATCGAGGGGCTCAATGCCCTGCGCGATGACAAGGGCATGATGATCGTCCAGATCGCCCACACCGACATCAAGCGCTTCGACAGCCCGGAGCACGAGCCCTACGACCGTTACGTGATCAAGCTGCACGCGCGGGCCGCCGCTCTGTTGCAGGAGCATTCCGACGTCGTCCTGTTCGCCAACTACCGAGTCAGCACCATCAAGCCGGATGTCGGCTTCAACAAGAAGGTGACGCGGGCGCTCGGGTCCGGGGAACGGGTGCTCTACACCGCCGAACGCCCCGCCTTTCTCGCCAAGAACCGTTTCGGCCTGCCCGACAGCCTGGCGCTGTCCTGGGAAGCCTTCGCCGCCGCCATGCCCCACGCCTGAGAGGAGGACATCATGGCCAAGTTCGGAAACACCTTCGACGCCAGCACCGTCGAACCCAGCAAATCCTTCGAACCGCTGCCGCCCGGCCGCTACCTGGTGCAGATCGTCGCCAGCGAGATGCGGCCGACCAAGGACGGCCAGGGCCAGGGCCAGTACCTGTGGCTGGAACTGGACGTGCTGGAAGGCGCATTCACCGGCCGCAAGCTGTTCGACCGCTTGAACCTGGTCAACAACAGCGCCCAGACGGTGGAGATCGCCCAGCGCACGCTGTCGGCCATCTGCCATGCCGTCGGCAAGCTGCAGGTCCAGGACAGCGAGGAACTGCACCTGATCCCACTGATCGCCGACGTGAAGGTCAAGGCCGGAACCAACGGGTACGACGCCAGCAATACCCAGCGCTACCTGCCGA
>JADGDA010000157.1 GCA_015228695.1 Alphaproteobacteria bacterium | reverse complement strand
TGTGGAGAGAGCGATGATCCCATTGCCGATGATCACATACTTCATGAAAGAGTCCCGAACGTCCCGTTATTGCTTCGTGCCCGTGCGCGTGCCATTTTAACATCCGTTTGTCGGGTCAGGGAGTCCCCATGCCGGTCCAGGCGGTTTTGTTCGACCTTGACGGCGTCATCTCGGACACCACGCCGCTTCACTCGAAGGCGTGGAAAACGGTTTTGGACGACGTCCTCAACAGAAGCGGGCGATCCGGGGCCCCGTTTTCGGAGGAGTCCGAATATCCGGTGTATTTCGACGGCAAGACCCGACGGACCGGCATCGAAAGTTTCTTCCTCTCGCGCCACATCACCCTCCCCCTCGAAGGGGAGGAGGGGACCGCCGCCGATGCGATCCTCGCCATCGGCAACGCCAAGAACGCGGTTTTTCACGAACTGCTGATGCGGGAGGGCGCGCATGTCTTCGACGACGCGGTCCGGCTGATCGCGCGGGCCCGGGCGGCCGGACTCGACCTCGGCCTAGCCAGTTCCAGCAAGAACGCGCGGGCCGTATTGACGGAGTGCGGTCTCCGGGACAGCTTCAAGGTCATCGTGGACGGGCTGTACGCGGAGGAGCATCGCCTGGCGTCGAAACCCAGCCCGGATTTTTATGCTCGGGCGGCGGCGCTCATCGGTCATGAACCTGGGCACTGCGCCGTTCTCGAAGATGCCATTTCCGGCGTCCGCTCCGCCAAATGGGCCGGGATCGGCATCGTCGTCGGGGTTGCCCGGAAGGGAAACGCGGCGGACCTCCGATCGAACGGCGCGGACATCGTCGTTGCGTCGCTGGACGAACTGTCGCTCTAGAGCGGTTTCCGACCACGTTTCCCGCAGCACAGGGCGATGTTGTAGTGGGCCATCTTGGCGAAGCCCGTGTGCAGGACCTCGTCGTTCATGGAGAACATGTAGACATTGTGAAAGAACGTCTCCATGAACGCCTTGAGGTCGGGCTGGGTCTTGCAATTGACGTGTCCCATGCGGGCTCCGGCCGAAGCGTGGGGTTGGGATTCGATCGACGGCATCCCGACGATGCAGGTTCCCCGATCGGCAAGGCCCGCGATGCAGTGGCCGAGGAAGCGTTCCTCGTCGGCCTCGGGAATGTGCTCCAGGACGTCGAGGGCGAATATTCCATCGACATCACCCGCCAAGGGACCGTCCATGAAGTCGTGCTCGACGAAAGCGATCGGATACAGATCGTTGGCGACCGCCCGCGCCGATTCAATGTAGCGGACATCGAAATCGGCCGCCGTCACCCGTCCGACGGTCTGGGCCACGACGCGGGTCCCGAAGCCGTCTCCGCAGCCGACTTCGAGTACATGGGCGCAACCGGCCAGCATCTTGGCGACGAACTTGTAGCGCGACAGCATGAAGATCAGGCGCCTGGGATCGTCCTGCCACGTATACCCGGCCGCGACGCCCATGACCTCGGGGCCGCGCTCCCGCATGCGGGAAACGATATTGTCCGTCTGGGGTTCGCCTCGGATCTTCATCTGCGACGCTTCCTGCTTCCGAAGAGTCAAAAAAGAGTCTTGAAGTGGGCCGCTCCGCGAAAGTTCAGTCTCTCCAGAGCGCTCCGCCACCAGTCGGCGCTTCTGAGGCATTGGTGGGTCCCGTCCCACGCCTGCATCAACCGATGCGCCCTTTCGTCCTCGCCGACCTGGATTTCGAGGAATATCGCATCCGTCCCGCAGACCCGCAACGCCTCCCGCACCGCCATCGTCACCTGGCTTTCCGTCAGGTGGGGGAGCGTTTCCTTGGAGTAGACGAAATCGAAGCTGCCGGTGTCCCAAGGCAGGCGCTCGCAGGAGCCGTGCACGATATGGGGTCTGACCTCCGGCACCGCGTTCCGGACGGCGTAGTCGCTGAGATCGATCCCCGCGACCCGCATGCCCCGCTTCAGGAACTCGTACAGGATGAAGCCCTTCGCGCACCCCAGTTCCAGGACGCGGGCCCCCGGGGCCAGCCGGTAGTGGGCGATCATCCGCTCCACCGAGGCGGCATAGCGTCCGTCGTAGCGATAGCCTCCGTACCCCACCCCATAATCCGGGTTATCGAAGTAGTTGTAGCCGTATTCCATGAAGTCCCGCACCGCTTCCGAATCGGGCACGAAACGGGCGATCCGCCGCTCCCGTTCCTCCGCCGAACGGGGGCCCGCCACCCCGAAGAAATCGAGTTCATCCATGGCGAACTTGTATCCGGGCACCAGGGTGCGGTACAACCGTGAAGACAACGATTTCCTACCAGAGAGGATGGGTCCGGTGTTCCCCTCCGTGGCAAAATTCATCGAGGACATCCGGCAGAACGATATCAGAATCGTGATCAACGTCATGCCCGACGGCGTGGGCCACGTTCTGCTGGAAACGGACAACTTCGTCCGGATGAAACTCACCGGCGAGGTCCCGGCCGATCGGGCTTCGTTCCTGCTGTCCGACGATTACGATGATCGCCTCGCCACGATGCAGCGGCTGTTCGGCGACACCATCTGCAATGTCTGGTCCCTGAACAGTTACGCCGGTTACTTGGCGCGAATCGTCGCCAACGTGGCTCCCGAGCTGGCGGTCGACGTCGGCATTTCCAGCTTCAAGTACGCGCCCACCGACACGATGGCCGCCGATTATGTCGAGTTCAATCCGAAGGCCTTCCTGTTCCGGGACAAGAGCGGCGAATGCGCCCGGATCGGACATGACCGCTACTACCAGAGGCGGGCGCTCACCGATGGGATTTTCCCCTTCCTCGACAAGGTGGCCTGTTCCGATTCCCTTGAGGCGTTCATCGGGGCGCGGGGGGGAAAAGTCGCCGTCATCCAGATCAAGACCGAGATTTCGTCCGGGGCCGGGAAACTGGTGGACCCCGCCAGCTACGAGCCGGCCCTGTCCCTCCTCAAGGACGAGGGCCACACCCTGGTCCTCGGCGGAAGGGAGGCCATGCCGGACTCCTGGCAACGCTTCGGCGTCGTCGATTACGCCAACAGCCCGGTCGCCAACTTTGAAAACGATTTCCGGCTGTTCCGCCGCGCCGATTTCGGTCTGGTCGGAGCTTCCGGCATTTCCCAGTTCCTCGAACTTTTCGACAAGCCCTACGTTTATCTCAACACGGTGCTGACCGCCTTCCCCCCCTTCTCGCGCAAGGCGATCAACGTTCCCGCCCTTTTGCGGAAAGTCGACGACGGCCGGATTTTGAGCTTTGCCGAGCAGCAGGCCAAGCCGGTGTGGGTCCCGGTGAGCAGCATCGGAACGGAACCGGTGAACGCGACGGCGGAGCAGGTCCTGGCCGCCGTCCGCGAGGCGCTCGACCGTGCCGCCCATCCGGATCTGCCGCCGACGCCCCGGCAGGCGCGCTACCGGAACCTGGGGCCCGAGGGCTCCTTCCGTTACGCCAAAAGCTTCGCTTCCGACACGTTCCTGAAGGATTGGGAGCATCTTTTACCCCCTTCGTGATCTTGAAACCGGGGGCCTCGGCCGGAGGGCAGCGGGATGAACTGGCTTCTGATCAATCCCACCCAGCATTTTCTCAATATGTTTCCGTTGGGATTGGCCTACGTATCCTCCGCGCTCAAGGCGGCGGGGGTCGATGTCCGCCTTCTGGACCTGGGGTTCGTCGGCGGCGGTTGCGAGGACACGCGCAGCGCCATCGCCAATGCCATGCGGGAAGCCCCGGTGGACGTCATCGGCATCGGCGGCCTTTATGCCGAACACCCCCACATCACCCGGGTCATCTCCTGGTGCCGGGAAGCCAATCCCCATGCCGTCATCGTCGCCGGTAACGGTGTCGCCAGTTGCGATCCGGTGCTGATGCTGCCCGCCCTGGGCGCCGACTTCGCCGTGATCGGCGAGGGGGAGGAAAGCGCGGTCGCCCTTCACAAGGTCCTGGAAAGCGGCGGCGACCCGAGAACCGTCCAGGGAATCGCCTTTCGCGACAAGGACGGAACCGTCGTGGTGACGGAACCGAGAACGAAATTCATCGACCTCGACCTCATTCCCATGCCGGACTACGAGGGCTTCCAGGTCCGGCGCTACATCGACGCCCGGCCGGGGTCCGTCTATTACGGGTACAGCTTTGTCGACAATTACCGGGGGCTTCCGATTCTGGCCTCAAGGTCCTGCCCCTTGGCCTGCACGTTCTGCTACCACGCCATCGGGTCGTACCGCAGGCGGTCCGTGGAGCATTTCTTCAGCGAGGTCAAGCTGCTGATTGAAAAGTACGACGTCAACAGTCTCCAGATTTACGACGATCTCTTCGCCTCGAAGCGGGATCGGGTCATCGAGTTTTGCGAAGATATCAAACAATACGGTCTTCTCTGGGAAATCTCGCTGCGGGTGCAAAACATCGCTCCGGGAAAGATCGACGGCCCCGTGCTGGCCCTGATGCGGGAGGCCGGATGCCGCTCGATCGGCCTCGGACTGGAAAGCGTGAGCGCCAAGGTCCTGGCGAGCATGAAAAAGAAGATCACCAAAGAGCAGATCGCGACGGCCCTCGATCTCATCACCCAGGCGAACATCAATTTCCAGGGAAACTTCATTTTCGGAGACCGGGCCGAAACGGAGGAGACCGCCAACGAATCGCTCGACTGGTGGCGGCGCAACCGCCAATACCTCATCCAGACCGATCCTATCTGGGCGTTTCCGGGAACCGAGGTTTATGTGCGGGGCAAGGCCGACGGGCGGATTCCGGACGATGCGACCTACCTTGCCAGCCCGTATCCAATCGTGAACCTGACCGACATGGATCAGAAGACGTTCGACCAGATGCGCGACGTCATCCTCATGTTCCGGCTGTACCTCAACCGGGCACCCGCGCAGTTGCTGGAAATCGCCTCCGGCGATGTCGTCAACGGGATATCGACCTTCAACACGACCTCCCTCTGTCCGCATTGCGGGGGAAAGGTGTCCTATAAGGACATCGCCTGCTGGCAACGGATCATCTGCCGGGCGTGTGGCGGCATGTTCGACATTCCGATCGCGCGGTTGCTCGGACGCTCACGGTTGCCGCCGGACAGCACGGCCGAGTTGGAGCGGGCGGCGGCGGCCCTGGCGGCCGGGGATTTGGACCTCGCCTTCAAACTGAGCCACACGTGCTTCGAGGCGGACGAGCACGACTGGGGCGCGCTGGAAATCATGGGAACGGCCCTTCTTCTGGGCGGGGAGATCACGCGCGCCCACTTCTGCCTGAGGCGGTCGCTGGACGTCAATCCGGACAACGGCAGCGCCTGCAACAATCTCGGGATTACCCTTTACGCCACGAACGCCGTCGCCGCCGCCCTTCTCTTCTTCCGGCAGGCCATCCATGTGGAGGACTCGATCCCGGAGGCGGTCCACAACGAAGCGGCGGCGCTGAATGTTCTCGGTGGGGACGATCACATCCTGGACTTCGTCCACTCCCCGGACCGTCCCCAGTTGCCGATCGACGGCCTGAAAGTCGCCATTCCGTCCATCCGGCTCGGCGGAAGCAACGTTGCCCACCATCCCCCTTTCCGCAACGCCAACGACCGGTTGCTCCGGGCGGTCCAGGCCTGGATCAAAACGCCGCCCCCGCTCTAACGCGCCGTGGGCCGGTCCTTCCAATCGCGCAGCGCCGCCAACAATTCCTCCTGGGACAGGACCTCGGGCCGGCTGCCCCGTGGCGGCGGAGCGCTTGCCTGCGGCGGAGCACCCGCCTCCTGCCGGCGCGGAGCCGCCTGGGGAACCGGGGGTGCCGCCTGGGGAACCGGAGCCGCCGGGAGGGGCGGAGGAGCCGCCTGGGGGACGGGCGGAGGGGCCGCCTGGGGAAGGGGCGGCGGCGGGCTCCACGGGGGTTCCGGGGCGTGCGCGGGGGGCAGACCCAGCGCCGCCAGAACATCGTTCTGGGACATGGCGGCGGCGGGAGCCGGTGCTCCTCCCGCTCCGGCTCCTCCCGGCGGAGAAACGGGAGGCGGAGGCGGGAGAGGACCTCCGCCCGCCAAGGCCGCGAGCAGAGCCTCCTGAGACATGGCCACGGGAGCCGATGGGGCCATCTCCGGTGGCGGGTCGTATGTCGGGGCGGGTCTCGGAGCCGGAGCTTCCGCCTGGGGCGCGGGTCTCGGGT
>JADGDA010000156.1 GCA_015228695.1 Alphaproteobacteria bacterium | reverse complement strand
TCCTCCGGCTGATATTCGCCGAAACCGGCCGCCGCCAGCCGCTCCGCCGGCACGCCTTGGTCGATCAGGGCGTGCACGACCGACAGTGCCCGCGCCGTGGACAATTCCCAGTTGGAGGCATAGCGGTCGTTGGAGATGCGCTGCTTGTCCGTGTGCCCGTCCACCCGGAGGACCCAGTTAATGCCTTTCGGGATTTTTCTGCCCAGATCGACGAGGCCGGCCGCCAGCCGGGCCAGTTGTTTTTGTCCCTCCGCGCCCAACACCGACGAGCCGGTCTCGAACAGCACCTCGGACTGGAAGACGAAACGGTCGCCCTCGATCCGGACGCCGGAGTCCTTGCCCAGCACCTCCCGCAGGCGGCCGAAGAATTCGGACCGGTAGCGGGTCAATTCCTCCACCTTGCCGGCCAGGGCCTTGTTCAGACGCTCGCCAAGGGCGGATATCTGCGCCTTCTGTTCAACGCTCAGGGCTTCCGAGGCGGTCAGGGCCACGTTCAGCCGGGCGAGTTCGGCGCGTACCGCGTCGAGTTGCTGGTTGAGCAGGGCCGCCTGGGCGCGGGCTTGTTTTGAAAGTTCCCGTTCGCTCGCAAGGCCCGCGTCCCGCTCGCCGAGCCGCGCTTCCATCTCCGCCTTCAACGCTTTCAGCGCCTGGACGTCGTTGCGCAGGGCGGCCAGTTCGTCGAGCTGAACGCGCAGGGTCTCCCTGTCGGCCTTGATGTCGCCGAACAGTTTGCTCAGGTCGTTCTCGTCCAATCCCGATTCCCTGGCCGCTTCGGCGATGGCCCGCAATCGCGCGGCCAGTTCGTCGCGCTCGGCCCCGGCGGCGGCGGCGGTTTCCAGCTCGGCGGACAACCGGGACACGTCGAGGCGCAGATCGGAGCTGGCCTTGCGTTCCATCGACAAGGCCTCTCCCAGCTCCCGCAATTCACGGCCCAGCCGGTTGACGGTCTCGTTGCTTCCCGTCAGAGCCTGCCCCAGGAAAAACTGGGCCAGAACGAACACCATCAACACGAACATGAAGATGATCAGCAACGTCGACAAGGCGTCCACGAAGCCGGGCCAGATGTCTATGGTGCGGCGCGGGCGCCGGCGGGGCGAGGGCATGGACGCGGAACCCTGTCGGTTGAGGCGCTACGGGGGGCTTTCGCCTTCCTCGGCGAGCGCCGCGATGGTACGAGCCAACAGTTTGATCTCGCTGCGGATTTCCTTGACGGCGCGTTCCCTGCCGGGGGTGCTTTCCTCCACCAGACGCGCCAGGGAGGTATCGATGTTGCGGATGTGGATGCGGGTGACATCATCGCCGCCGAGGCCCGGCTGGGCGCCGGCTTCGGCCAGCCTCGCCAGAATCGGCTTCATCTCGATCTGGCTTTCCGCGATCTTTTGCAGAAGAGCCTGCTCGGCCCGCATCTGGTCGGTCAGGGTCGACACCCTGTCGGCGAAGGCGCGGATATGGGTGTTGGTGGCGACGCGGCTTTCCTCGCCGCGCGCCAGCGTGTTCTGGAGTTCGGACAGGCTCTCGGCGGTCTGTTCCAGGAGAGCCTGGATATAGGCCGGCATGGACGTCTCGCCGTCGCTCACCGGGCCGCCGGCTCCCAGCCGGGTCTGACCCGCCAGCCAATCCTCCAGCTCGTTGTAGAAATTGTTCTGCGCCTGCGATGCCTGGAGATCGAGGAAACCGAGAACCAGCGACCCCGAAAGCCCGAGCAGCGACGAAGAAAACGCCGTGCTCATGCCCTTTAGCGGCGCATCCAGGCCGTGTTTGAGGTTGTTGAACAGTCCGGGCATGTCGTCGGCATTGACGGTCAGTCCCTGGATCACCTCGCCGATGCTGGAGACGGTTTCCAACAGGCCCCAGAAGGTTCCGAGAAGACCGAGAAAGATGCACAGCCCGACGAAATAGCGCGAAATGTCGCGGGATTCCTCCAGCCGCGAGGAGATGCTGTCGAGAAGCGAACGGGTCGCCGTCGTCGACAGGGACAGCCGGTCACGTCCGTTCCGCTGTTCGCTCAGCGCCCGGGCCATGGGGGCGAGGAGACGCAGCCTCTCGTTTTCGACCGACGACGGTTGTCCCCTGCGGAATCCCTCGACCCACCGCGATTCCGGGGCCAGCATCAGCACCTGCCGCATGTCGAGGGCGATTCCGATCAGGATGACCCCGACGATCAGGCCGTTCAACGCCGGATTGACGAGAAAGGCCCGATGCAGGGCCGGATACAGCGCGAGCGCCACCGCCCCCACCGCAACCAGGAACACGACCATCCGAAAGAAAAAACGATGCTGGAGGGTCATGACGCAAGGAGTCCGGACCGGCCGACGGCGTCAAGTCTGTCTGTCACATCGCCTCCGGGGGGGTCACCTCTGGGAGACCGTGATGTCGACGCGGTCCGGCGGGCCGCTGGGAACCTTGTGGCCCAACGCCTTGACCTCGACCCGCGAGGACGGCACGCCCTGTTCGATGAGGAAGGCCCGCACTTCGAGCGCCCGGGACAGGGACAGCCGCCGCGCTAAACTGGGATTCGAATCGTCCCCGGCCGCATAGGCGAGCAGGTGGATTTTCGTATCCTGTTCATGCGCGAAACGCCCGACGAGGGCCTTCAGTCCGGCTTTCGCGTCTTCCGATACCTTGGAGGCGCCACCGGCGAAACCAATGGTCAGGCTGTCCCCGGAGGGAGAAGCGCGCTCCGCCGGGGGGGGCGCGTCCGTCTTGCCGGCGGCGGGCCTGGGGGCTTCGGGTTCGGGGGGCGTCTCGGGCGGGGTGAGGGACGCCAGCCGCTGCGGCGGCGGCTCCGGCATGCGGACCGCCTTGATGGGCTCGGGCAGGGACGCCAGGGCCGGGGCCGGGGCGGTCACGGGGGGAGGAGGCGCGGCCGGAGGCTCGGACGGGGGGGCCGACGAAGCGAAATTCACGACCGGAAGCCTGGGCCGGGGGGCCTCGGAAACGGGCGGGGTCTCGCGGATGGGCCGCACCGTGGGGGCCGGAGGCGGCTCCGGAGTGTCCGCGCGGGTGGCGACGGCAACGGCGGCGGGCTTGTTGTTCTGTTTGGAGCCGACCAGGAGGTCCTTGGCGTCGAGAGGCTCGGGCATGGACGGCTCCGTCTGTCCGCCCGCGACCGTTTCCGGCGCCGCCTCGACGGGGTCGGGCATCCGTTCCTCGACGGGCGGCGGCTTCAACCGCGTCTGCGCCGTTCTGGTCGGGGCGGCCTTCGCCGGGGCGGCTTTCTTCCCGTCGCGGGCCGGAGCACTTTGCGCCACCAGGGGCTTCCTGGGGGACGCGGGCTTCTGGGCGGTCTCCCGCGCGGGTTTCTGGCGGGTCAGGAGCGGAACGGCGCGGCCCGAGGTCCGCTGTTGCAGGAACGGGGACCGGGACAGGGGGGTCGGCTCCCGCTCTGCGGCGCGGACGACCGGGATGAGGTTCTGGGGCAGGTCGGGCGGCGGCCCCAATTCGTCCAGAACCGAAAAATCGACGACGACGCCGGGAAGCGGGTTCCCGATGTAAACCTGGGCCGGAGACGACCCGGCCCCGCCCACCAGACCCAGGCAGACGGACGCGAGCACGAAAACGGCGCGCCTCGCGGCGCATCCAAAGCGGCACAGGTGGATCACGCCGGCGACTCCTTGGTCGATGCCATGCCAAAAGCGAAAATCATGTCAATAGAGAACACCATACCCCATGCGGATTATCGGAACAACCGCTTTGCGGGGCGATCACGGAGGCGTTTCGGAAGGCTCGGCCGCGCGCAGGAGGTCGCCCAGGGGCTTGAGAATATGGTCGTTGGTCGCCAGCACGCTTCCGGTCCCGACCACGTCGTTTCCGCCTTCGACCTCGGTGACGTATCCCCCCGCCTCGCGCACCAGGATGACGCCGGCCGCCACGTCCCAGGGGGCGAGGCCGGTTTCCCAGTATCCGTCGTAGCGTCCGGCCGCGACATAGGCCAGATCCAGCGCCGCCGAGCCCATGCGCCGCACCCCCGCCGTCGCTCCCATCACCGCCTGGACATGGGCCAGGAACCGGGCATGTCCCGGACGGCCGAGGTAGGGAACGCCCGTGGCGATCACCGTGTCGTCGAGCCGCCGCCGGGCCGAGACCCGCATCCGGCGGTCGTTCAGGTATGCTCCCAGTCCCTTCTCGGCATAGAACATTTCATCGGCCACGGGGTCGTAGACCGCCCCCGCCACGATCTCGCCGTCCCTTTCCAGGGCGATGGAGATGGAAAAATGGGGGATGCCGTGCAGGAAGTTGGTGGTTCCGTCCAGCGGGTCGATGATCCAGCGGGCCGTCTTGTCCTTGCCCTCGACGGTTCCCCCTTCCTCCAGAAGGAATCCGAAATCGGGACGGGCCTTGGACAGGTCGCGGTGCAGGGACCGCTCGCATTTGATGTCGGCGGCGGACACGAAATCGTTGGTGCCCTTGAGCGAGACCTGGAGCTGCTCCACCTCGCCGAAATCGCGCACCAGCCCCCGGGCGGCCTTCCGGGCGGCGCCGACGATGACGGTCTGAAGCGGGGAAAGATAGGCCATCAGTCCTTGGCCCGCTCCACGTAGCTGCAATCGGAGGTGTTGACGACGATGCGCGTCCCGGCCTCGACGAACGGGGGAATCATCACGCGCAGGCCGTTTTCCAGCAATCCCGGCTTGTAGGACGACGAGGCGGTCTGTCCTTTGACCACGGCGTCGGCCTCCACCACCGCCATCACCACGGTCGGAGGCAGGTTCACCGACACCGGGGCGCCCTCGACGAAATCCACCGTCACCGGCATGCCGTCCTGGAGAAACGCCGCCGGCTCGCCGACCACGTCGCGGTGAATGGTGAATTGGTCGAAGGTCTCGACCTCCATGAACGTCAACTGGTCGCCCTCGGCGAACAGGTACTGGCAGTCCCGCTCCTCGACCAGCAGCTTTTCGACCGTGTCCGCGGTGCGCCAGCGCTCGTTGGTCTTGTTGCCGGTGCGGAAGTCACGCATTTCCACCTGGATGAACGCGCCCCCCTTGCCCGGCTGGATGAGCTGGATTTTGAGCACGGACCACTGACGGCCCTGGTGCTCCAGAATCATTCCGGGGCGGATCTGATTGGCTTGTATCTTCATGGGGAGGTTTCCGCTGCTGTTCGATGTCCACGCCGCGCGGACCCTAACAGGTTGCCCCAGGAAGCGCAACCGGAGCCCAAGGGTGTTGTGCCCGCGCCCGGCGGCTGCTAAACGAAGGCCGTCCCCGGGGGGTGGGAGCCATGCTGCAAAGGGTTTACGACTGGACCATGAGGGTCGCCGCGCACCGTCATGCGGGCTGGGGGCTGGCTCTGGTGTCGTTCATCGAAAGCTCGATCTTTCCGATCCCCCCCGATGTTCTCCTCATTCCCATGTGTCTGGCGGACCGGCGGCGCGCCTGGATGTACGCGGCGGTGTGCACCCTGGCCTCGGCGGTGGGCGGGCTCCTGGGCTATGCGATCGGTTTTTTCCTGTTCGAGACGGTGGGGCGGTGGGTCATCGACCTCTACGGTCTGGAGGCGCAGTTCGCCGTCTTCCGCGACACCTTCAACCACTATGGGGCCTGGATCGTGGTGCTCAAGGGGATGACGCCCATTCCCTTCAAGCTCATCACCATCACCGCAGGGGTGACCAAGCTCGATCTGACCACGTTCATCCTGGCGTCGATCGTCTCGCGGTCGATCCGCTTCTTTCTGGTGGCGGGCCTGATCCGCTGGTTCGGCGAGCCCATCCGGGACTTCATCGAGCGCCGCCTGACCCTGGTCACGACCCTGTTCCTGGTGGGGCTGATCGGCGGATTCCTCGTTCTCAAGGTGCTGTGATGACGGCGGATCGTTTGGCTCCGGTGCTGATCGCCCTGACCGGCATCGCGGCGCTGGCGGCGGCGCTGCTCCTTCAGTTCGGCTTCGGCCTGCGCCCCTGCATTCTGTGCAAGATCGAGCGGGCGCCCTATGTGGTCGCCGTCCTCGCGTCGGCCGTGGTCCTGGCGCGGGCGCGGGGGGGCAGGGCCCTGACCGGTTTTTGCGCCGTCGTTTTCGCCGTGGGCGCCGCCGTCGCCTTCTACCACGTCGGGGTCGAGGGTCACTGGTGGGGCTCGATGGTCTGCGGGTCCGTCTCGGACGCGCCC
>JADGDA010000155.1 GCA_015228695.1 Alphaproteobacteria bacterium | reverse complement strand
TGGTGACGGCCGGAGGGGCTCTGGCGGTCCTCGCCTCCCTGGCCGGGGCCGGGCTGTCCTGGGCCGGGATCGAGACCGCCGCCGCCGTCGTGCTGCCCGTCGCCGTGTTCTTTTCCGGTTGCGGGATGCTGTTGCCGAACGGGATGGCCGGAGCCATCGGGCCGTTTCCCCGCATGGCGGGCGTGGCCTCGTCCCTGGTGGGATTTCTTCAGATGTCCACCGGGGCGGTGGCCGGGTTCATGGTCGGAGCCCTGCACGATGGAACCACCCGGCCGATGACCACCCTGATCGCCGTCACCAGTCTTCTCTCCCTGGCGAGCTTCCTCGTCCTGGTTCAGCCCCGCTGGCGCTTCAGCAGGAGATAAAGGGCGCCCTCCCCGCCGTCCCTCGGTTGCGCGCAGCAGAACGACAGCACCTTGTCCCGAAGATCCGGCTCGTTCAGCCAACGCGGGACCGCCGCCCGAAGGACGCCCATTCCGCCGTCGCGCGTTCCCTTTCCGGTGATGACCAGAACGTTCCGCAGGCCCGCGTGCCAGACATGCCCCAGGAATCGCCGCAGGGCCTCGTGGGCCCGCGCCTCGGTCATGCCGTGGAGGTCGATGCGGGCGTCGATCTCCATCCGCCCGCGCAGAAACCGCTCGGCCGTGCGTTTGTCGATCCCGTCGGTGACGCCGTTCTCCAGCGTCAGCCGCCGTCCGTGGAAGGATGCCGGCACGGAGACGGGAGCATGCGGGCGGAGACGGGGGGACGGGAACGGCTCGACCTTCGCCGAAGAGTCTTCCGGCGGGACCTCGATCCGGCGTCCGGGCAGGGCGGCCATCCCCCGGGTGACGTCCTCCCACAACAACGCCTCGGCGCGGCTGAGGCGACGGGCGCCGCCATGCCCCCACTCCGTCCTGGGAAACAGGTGCCGGGCCATCGCCTACGGAGCCGCCGCGCCTCCCCCGGAGGGCTTCTTCGCGGCTTTCGGCCTCAACTCCGCCGAGAAGGGGGACAGGACGTTCTCCGCCGGACGCGCGGGGGCGGCCTGGGTCTGCGACTGGGGCTCGCCGACGTGGAGCTGGACGAAGGCTTTCCAGTCGCCCTTGGGCGCCGCGACGCCCAGGTCCGGCCGACCGGTGATGGAAATGGCGATTCCCCCGATCTTCCAATAGGACCGCCACGCCTTCAGGTCTTCCAGCGCGGCCATGATCACACGCTTTTCCACCTGCCCGGTGACCCAGGGCCTGACCCCGAACACATAGGCGAGCATCGCCACCACCAGAACCCCGGTCCCGATGAGCATTCCCTGAAACAGCATGATCGTCAGGCTGAACATGACCAGCACGAGGAGGGGAACGAGATTTTCCCCCGCGTTATAGGCCGGCGACTTCCCGGTGTTGTGGAAATGGGAATCCACGAGAAGCTGAACCTGCCCCGATTTGCAAGCCGCCAGCAGGGCCTCGAACCGCTTCTCCTCCAGTCGGGCCTTTAATTCCTCTTCGCGATCCTCGTCAGCCACGGCCATCCCCACGAGATTAACGGAACCACTCCCGACCGTCCCCGCCGGCCGGGCGGCCACAGGATAATCGCCCGCTCCCCCGCGACCAAGCTAAAAGAAGGGAGCGGAGGCCCCTCCGGCGTCGCCGTTCCATGCCACCGGAGCCGAACGGCTTCGCGGAACAAGGATGAAATAACGGCCCCGGCTTTTCATCCGGCCGGCCTTTTCAAAGGCGCTTTCCCCCGTTCCCCAGAAGAAATCGCCGCGCACCGGCCCCTTGATGGCCCCGCCGCTGTCCTGGGCCATGACCAGACGCCGCAGGGGGCCGCCTCCGGGCTCGGTCGTGTCGAGCCACAGGGGAACGCCGAGCGGCACGAACTTCGGGTCCACGGCCAGACTGCGCCCGGGCGTCAGGGCCACCCCCTGGGCCCCGATGGGGCCTTCCCCGGAGATGAGGCGGAAGAAAATATAGCGCGGGTTCTCGGTCTGAATCTCCCGCGCCTCGTCGGGGTGGGCGCGCATCCAGGACTGGATCGCGGGCATGTTCAACTGATCGGCGGGAATCAGCCCGCGCTTGACCATGATGTTGCCGATCCCGACGAATTTGTGGCCGTTGTCGGCCGCGTATCCGATCCGCGTCTCCTGGCCGTTGTCGAGTCTCACCCGGCCCGAACCCTGAATGTGCAGCAGGAAAGCGTCCACGGGATCATCCACCCACAGGACCGGGGCCACGACCCCGGCAAGGGCTCCGGCCTCGATTCCCGACCGCGTGGGATAGGGCTTGAACCGCCCGTTCTCGACCCTGCCGACGACGGTTTCCTGCTTCCATTCGGGATTGAACAGCTCCAGATCGGCGGAGACGAGGTCCTTCGGTTTTCCGAGAAGCGGCGTCTGATAGGCCCCGCCCTGGCCGAGCGACCCCTTCAGCTCGATTTCGTAATAACCCGTGAAGGTCCCCTTCGCCTCGCCCTTGTTGGTGACGAGGTAGGGATCGAACCACTGCTCGAAGAACCGCCGCGCCGAGTCGTGGTCGCCCGCCGGCACGCGCTCCGCAGCACGGCACGGGGCCCCCCAATCGGCCGCCGTCCCGGCAAGCCCGTCGTCGCCGATCGCAAGCCGCCCCGGCATCTTCTCCATCGCCGCGCAGGACCTCCGCAGCGCCGGAAGCACATCGGCAACCGCGTCCTCCTGCCAGCCGGGAAGGCTTCCATAGGACGAGGACTCAAGGACGACCTTGTCCGGTCCCGTCGACCGGAACAGCGGAAACCGCGCGCAAGAGGCAAGACCCGCGCAAAGAAGAAGCGCACAGAGAAGCCTATACGCGGACCTAGTCACCGCTGCGGGTCTCGACCAGGGCCCAGTTGGGATCGCGGGCGCCGGTATCGCGGGAGAAGGTCCAGATGTCGATCACCTTGGTGATCCGGTTGGGATCGCCCTCGATCACGTCGCCGTCCTTGTTCCGGAGCACGTTCACCTGCTCGGAAACGAACCGCACGGTCACGGTGGCGACGTTCCCGTCGAGGGAGGCGTCCACGATTTCCGCCGTGGGGGAGGCCACGAGTTCGGCTTCCAACGTGTTCCCGGCGGCAACCCGTTCCTCCATGGCTCCGGTGAAATTGGCGAGCACCTGCTTGCTCAGAAGCGGCTGCAACGCCTTCGCGTCGCCCGTGGCGAAGGCCCCGATGATCATTTCGAAGGCGGCCTTCGCGCCGGCGAGGAAATCTTCCGCCGAAAACCCCCGGTCCCGGTCCCGTATCCGCGCCAATGCGGCTTCCAGCGGCGTCGGAGGGGCGGCCTGTTCCCGAGACGGATCATCCTCGTCCCCGCTGACGCCCCGGACCAGACGCCTCGGAAGGTCGATCACATTGTCGTTGTCGCTTCCGGCGAAGGGGCTGGGGTTTTCAGGCGCGGGACGCGACGCGCCCTCGTCGGGGCGGCGCCCCAGCACGCTGCGCAGACGCAGCACGAGGAAAACCGCCACCATCGCGAAAAAAATCAGATCGACGAACTGAAATCCCTCTCCCATGGTCCCTTCGCGCCGTAAGCCGTAAACTGACCGCAGACCCCGTCCCCGGCTGCGGGGCAACCCTGACCCCCCGAGACGGCGCACGCTCCTATGCTTAGATAAGCCCTCGCCCGCAAAAGAGCAAGCGCGGCTGTTCCCCAGGCATATATGGACGATCCCCCGGCCATGCCCTAAAGTTGCGCGGGATGTCGTCCGCGAGTGGAGATGCGCGGGATGTCGTCCGCGAGTGGAGAAAGGTAGAGTCTTGGCGATGCAGATGGGGGCGATGCAGATGGGAGAGGCGGATGGGTGAGCCTTCCGCCGTTCCTCCGGCGTCCCCCATGGCCTGGGGGGTGTGGACGCGCTTGGCCCTGGCGGGCATCGCCGCCGGCCTGCTCTGGGCGAGCGTCGGCTGGGCGCTGGCATGGTGGGAGTGACCGGGGTGGTCGGATCGATCGAAGCGCATGGGGTCACCCTCGGCTACGAGCGCCATCCGGCCGTCCACCATCTGCATGGATGTTTCCGGTCCGGGTCCCTGACGGCCGTCGTCGGCCCCAACGGCGGCGGCAAGAGCACCCTGCTCAAGGGAATCATGGGGTTGCTCCGGCCCCTGGAGGGACGCTTCGTCTTCAACGGCGTCAACAGGGGAGACATCTCCTATCTGCCCCAGATCGCGGAGATCGACGTCGATTTCCCCATCTCGGTCCTGGACACGGTGCTGCTCGGCCATTGGCGGCGGGTCGGCGCGTTCGGAACCCTCGGCCCCGGTCTGCGCATCGCCGCGGCGCGGGCCTTGTCCACGGTCGGGCTCGACGGGTTCGCCGCCCGCCCGGTGGGATCGTTGAGCGGCGGACAAAGGCAACGGGTGCTGTTCGCCCGCGTGCTGGTCGCCGATTGCCCCATCATTCTCCTCGACGAGCCCTTCACGTCCATCGATACGAGAACCACCGCCGACCTTCTGGACCTCGTTCTGCGCTGGCACGGCGAGGGACGCACCGTCGTCGCCGTCCTCCACGACCTCGACCAGGTGCGCCGCCATTTTCCCGAGGCGCTTCTTCTCGCGCGCAAGGCCGTCGGGTGGGGCGCCGCCGCCGACGTCCTGACCGAGGACAATCTGCGCAGGGCCCGATCCATGGGCGAGGCCTGGGATCAGGCGGCCCCCGTGTGCGACGTGGTGGAGCCATGACTCTTCCGGGAATGATCGGGGATTGGCTGTTCGAGCCCTTCGCCGCCTTCGGCTTCATGCGCCGGGCGCTGGTGGCCTGTCTGGCCCTGTCGCTCGGGGCCGGACCGGTCGGCGTTTTTCTGGTCCTGCGCCGCATGAGCCTGATCGGCGACACCATGTCCCATGCCGTTCTGCCGGGAGCGGCGGTCGGATTCATGGTCGCGGGCCTTTCCCTGCCGGCCATGAGCCTCGGAGGACTGATCGCCGGAATCGCCGTCGCCCTGCTGTCCGGACTCGCGACCCGCTTCACCGCCCAAAAAGAGGATGCGAGTTTCGCGGCTTTCTTCATGATCTCGCTGGCCCTGGGCGTGATGATCGTGTCCCTGGACGGCAGCAACGTCGACCTGATGCACGTCCTGTTCGGGACCATCCTGGGCGTGGACGATGCGTCCCTGATCCTGGTCGCCTCCATCGCCACGGCGAGCCTGGCAACCTTTGCCGTCATCTATCGGCCGCTGGTGGTCGAATGCTTCGATCCCGGTTTTCTCCGCGCGTCGGGAGGCGCGGGAGCCTCGGTCCATTTCGCCTTTCTCGTTCTGGTGGTCCTCAACATGGTGGCCGGGTTCCAGGCCCTGGGCACGCTGATGGCGGTCGGGCTGATGATGCTGCCGGCCATCGCCGCCCGGTTCTGGGCCCGCGAGGTCTGGAGTCTGGCCGGAGTCGCGGTGCTGATCGCCATGGTTTCGGGTTTTACCGGTTTGATCTTGTCCTTTCACGCCGACCTGCCGTCCGGTCCCGCCATCATCCTGACCGCGGGCGTCGTCTACCTGACGTCCCTGATCCTCGGCCCCCGCAACAGCCTTGCCGCCCACCTGCTGCGGCGTCGGCACCTTCGGGCGTGACCCGAGTCCCCTTCTTTCCGCCGACACCGGCGGGACCAACCCCTGGCGGGTTCCCGCGCGGAGTCCTCCCCCTCCCATCATGAAGTGGGAAAAATAACGCATCGCCCCAATATGCGGCGTATGGCCGGAACCTCCGAAGGGTCGGGGCCATGTTCCCGGAAAATTGTTCGACATTTTCCTCTCATATGATAACCACACGGATCGGGGGAAGAGTGGGACAGGGGATCATCCGATGATGCGGGGTTTGCGCCGCACGATCGTTTATCTGCTGCTGACGGGCGTCTGGGGGGCCCTGCCGGCAGCGGCCCAGGATTCCCGTGGTGATGACGGGCGCGGGTACGGGTACGGCACGCCGGGCTTTCCCGAATGGACCCCGGAGCGGGCTTACGACGCCGCGCCCCCGCCCTCTCCCTGGCCGTCCTTTTCCGGCCCGTTCCCCCAGCGGGACGCCCCATGCCCGCAGCCCCCCCTGTCATCCTGGCCCGCACCGTCCTGGGCGAGAGACGGGGGTTCTCCGCCGTGGGCCGGAGCGCGGCAACGCCCGGCCTATGCGCCGCCCCCGGCGTGGGCCGCCTACCAGCAACGGCCACCCTATGCGCA
>JADGDA010000154.1 GCA_015228695.1 Alphaproteobacteria bacterium | reverse complement strand
CGAACCGGCCCAGTTTCATGAAGGAGCCCCCGAGATTGTTGAGGGCCTCGGAGAAGTCCGGTTCCAGTTCGAGTGCGCGGCGGAAATACGCCACGGCGTCCTCGAACCGCCCGTCCTGAATCAAGATGTTGCCGTGGTTGTAAAATCCCCTGGACAGGGCGCGCCGGGTTCTCGTCCACAGGTCGATAAAATCGGCGTCGGAGCGGCCTGCCTGCCGGTCCCGCTCCACCAGGTCCCAGGCCGCCTGCACGTCTCCGGCGGCAAGCAGGGCCTCGGCGTGGCTCATCCGGAATTGGGGATGGTCGGGACTCGCCGCCCGCGCCGCCTCGAAATGGGGGAGCCCCTGGGCCGCCTTGCCGACCTGGAGCGCAATCATCCCGAGATTGTGGTGGGCGTCGGGGTGGCCGGGTGTCTCCCGCAGAACCGCGCGGTACAGCCCCTCGGCCTCGGCCAGCCGGCCGGCCCGGTGGTGCGTCAGGGCCTGGGCAAAGGCTTCATCGGCGGTCATGGCGTTCCTGGCGGCCGGACGCGCACCACCCGCGCCACATGGCCCGGTAGATCCGCTCGATCTGACGGGTCTTGCGCCGGGCGTCGCACAGGGAGGAAGCCGCCACCCGCCGGCGCAGATCCTGGCGAAGCCGGCCGAGGTCCTCGGGCGCGGCGCTCATTCTCCGGCAGATGGCGACGTAATCGTCGGGGGTGGCGGCAATCCACCCGGTCAGCCCGACGGCGGTCAGCATCGACGCCGTCCAACGGCTGACCATGGCGTTCCCCAGCAGCGCCACCACCGGCACCCCCATCCAGAACGACTCGAACGTGGTGGTCGAGCCGTTGAAGGGAAAGGGGTCGAGGGCGATGTCGACGCCGCCATAAAGGGCAAGGTGGGAAGCGACGTCGTCGGAACTGCTCAAAAGCTCCACCCGCTCGGGAATGATATCCCGCTCGCCCATGAACGCCATCACCCGCCGCGCCAGACCGTCGGACCCGAACCAGTTGCGGTATTTCAGCCGTAGACGGGCCTCGGGAACCGCCTCCATCACCCGCGCCCACAGGCGCAGGGTTTCGTCGCTGAGCTTGGCCGGATTGTTGAAACTGCCGAAGGTGGGATACCCGTTGACCGCCATCGGCGGCGGCGCCGGATCGGGGGCCTCGGTCATCGGGGCGTGAAGGTAGAAACTGGGAAGCCGCATCGGCCGTTCGGTGAAGCGTTCGAGCCCCCGGCGCGGGGTCATCACCCGGTCGGTGATCAAGGCGTCCACCACCTCCAGCCCGCTGGTCACCGGATCGTGGAAGCTAATCTGGACCGGAGCCGGCCGGTGGGCGCAGACCAGCGGCCGGTTATTGTCGAAATGTCCGGCCAGACTGACCAGGATGTCGATCCCATCGGCGCGGACCCGCTCGGCCACGCCCCGGTCGTCGTCTCCGAGGGTCGGATGCCAGCCGTCGGCCAGGGCCTGGAAACGGGCGGTCATGCCGTCGGGCACGGGAACATCGGCGTAGAAATGAATTTCGAACCTCTCCCGGTCGTGGGCCTCGATCACCGGGAGAAGATTCCGGGCCACCGGATGCTGATGGATGTTGGCGGAAACGTACCCGACACGGAGACGACGGGACGGATCGGGCGGGTTGGGAAACACCGGGTCGTCGGGATAAAGCGGCCGGGCATGCCGGTCCTCGAATTCCCGATGCAGGGCGAACCGCTCCTCCTCCGTCATGGAAGGATGGTACAGGGTCGCGACCAGAAGGTTGGTGTTGGTCAGAACCCCGCCGGGATTGAGGGCGATCGCCCGGCGAAAATGATCCATCGCCGCGTCGATCCGGCCCAGGGTCTTGACCGCGTTCCCGAGCGCGTTATGTGCCTCGGACAGCTTGGGATCAATCTCCAGGGACCGCTCGTAACTGGCGATGGCCCGCTCGGTGTCGCCCATGTCGCGGATCGCGTTGCCCAGGTTGTAATGGGCTCCGGCGAAATCGGGACGGAGCGCCAGCGCCCGCTCGTGGCTCTCGGCGGCCTCGCGGAACCGCCCCAGTTCGTTCAGGACGGTGCCCCGGTTGTTGTGGGCCTCGGCAAAGGAGGGGGCGTGGGCGATGGCTTGGTCGTAGCAGACGACGGCGTCCTTGAAGCGGCCCCGGTCCCCGTAAAAAACCCCCAGATTGAACAGGGCGTCGGCATACCCCGGCTTCAAGGCCACGGCCGTGCGGTAGCTGTCCTCCGCCTCGCCGAACCGTCCCGATGCGGCAAGGGCGATGCCGAGGTTGTTGTGGGCCTCGGCGAAAGCGGGGTTCAGGGAAACGGCCCGCCGGTACTGTTCCGCCGCCTCCTCCAACCGCCCCTGTCCATGGAGACCGACGCCCGCGTTGTAGCAGTCCACGGCGGACCGGCGTTCTTCCGGGGAAGGGCCTCCGACGCCGCGCAGGACCCGCCCGCGCAGTTCCCTCGCCTCCTCGTCGTCCCGGCCGAGAAGGGGCGGGCGATCAAGCACCCCGAGTGCGGCCACCGCGTCGCCCGAGGCCAGCAGGGCCTCGGCATAGCTCGACGCATAGACGGCGGCGCCCGGAACCGCAGCCATCGCCGCCCGGAAGTAATCGAGCCCCAGGGCCGGCCGGCCGACCTGCAAGGCGATCATGCCCAGATTGTGGTTGGCGTCCGGGTGTCCGGGCGCCTCCGCCAGCACCCGGCGATAATCCCGCTCCGCCTCCGGCAACCGGCCGGCCTGATGGTGGACAAGGGCCTGACGGAAAATGTCCTCGATCGACATCGGGGTCACGGGGCCTGCATGCGATAGAGGAACCCATAGGGCGCGACCGTGGTAAGGTACTGCTCGCGGCGGCGATCGATCACGAACTCGGGATGCCGCCCGATGAAATCGGCCAGGGCGTAAAGCGGGCCTCCGTTCTGATAGGACGTGTTGGCAACCGGAGACAGATCGACGGTCGTGTCCTCGACCACCAGATAGCACCCCGGCGTCACCAGCGCGTGCAGCGCCTCCAGTTCCCCGGCCACATGGGAGGCGGAGTGGTCGGAGTCGAGAATGACCATGACCCGGTCATCCGGCTTGGCCATCCCGCGAACCCTCCCCACCACGTCGGGGTCGGTGCTGGACCCGGCGACATAGGTGATGCGCGGATGACGCGGCAGTTCCGCTTGCAGATAGAGATCGACCGAAACGATGCGCCCCTCGCCCATCATGTCGAACAGCGAGGCGTAATACAGGGCGCTGCCGCCCTGGAACGTCCCGCACTCGACGATCAGAGTTGGCTTTGTCTCCCATAGAATCTGGTGATAGACCGTGAGATCGGAAGGAAATTTCTGGATGGGAACGCCCTGCCAGGACGAACGCATGACCTGCCACGGCGGGTCCTGATTCTCGTAGTACCCCATGACGTGATAGAGGTCCCGGAGATTGCGGAAGGCGGGATTCTGAGGCGGGGGAGGGCTGAAATCCACGGCTTCGAGTTCCCGCAGCGCCACCCCGAGATTGTAATGGGCATCGTCCAGCTCGATATGCGCGGCGATGGCGGCGCGGAACGCCCCGGCGGCTTCCGCCCATTGTCCCTTTTCGGCGAGAACGACCCCCTCCTTGTTGAGTTGGTCGGCAAGGCCCGGATCGAAGCGCGGCCTGCTCGCCTTGGCGGTCAGCAACGCCCCGGCCGCGTCATCGAAGCGGCCCAGCGCGATCCGCGCCACCACTCCGCCGAAATTCCCCACCGTTCCCGCCGGCATTCTGGCCACGCTGTCCTCGTAGCAGGCCAGGGAATCGTCCCACCGCTGCTCTTTTCCGTAGACGAGTCCAAGGTAGTTCCGCACCGGGACCCGGCCCGGAAACCGCTTCAGATACTCGACGCAATACGCGATCAGGCGTTCGTGGGACGCCGTGCGCTGAAGGATGAGCAGCCGCGTCCACCACGCATTCTCGTAATCCGGATCAAGACCGATGGAGACCGAGAACGCCTCGTCGGCGGCCTCGAACTCGCCCAGATGGTAACGCGCCAGTCCCAGCAGGTAATGTCCCACATGATCCTGGGGATGGGCGGCGCGGTAGTCCTCCATGAGGTCCCGCGCGTCCCGCGCATCACCCCGTTCGATCAGCGCCTCGCACTTTTTCAGGATGGTCATGTCGCTGGTCATGGGGCCCCGGTAAATGAAGGATGCGGAGGCATCTCCGCCGGCGGCGACTTTACCCCATATCCCAGGTCCCCTGAAGCGGGAAGTATCCCGCTCCACCGACAGAGGAATTTTGCCACGCCTAGCCTTTTCCTGTAGCCTGTGCCCAGCACCGACAGCGAGGTTTTCTCCATGCTCCGTTCGCAACTGAACGATGCCTTAAAAAAAGCCATGTTAAGCAGGGACACGCGCGCGGTCTCGACGGTCCGTCTGATCCTGGCGGCGCTCAAGGACCGCGACATCGCCGCCCGCGCCAAGGGAAACATGGAAGGGGTCGAGGATTCCGAAATCCTCCAGATGTTCTATCAGATGGTGAAGCAGCGGCGGGACAGCATCGCCCTTTACGAGCAGGGGGGCCGTCTCGACCTGGCCCAGCAGGAGGCCGAGGAGATCGTGGTCATCGAACGGTTCCTCCCCCGCCAGCTCCACGAGGACGAGATCGCCGAGGCCGTGGTCGCCACCATCTCCGACCTGGACGCCTCGGGATTGAAGGACATGGGCCGGGTCATGGCCGCCCTGCGTGAGCGCTACGCCGGGCAGATGGATTTCGGCAAGGCGGGCATCATGGTCAAAGCCCGGCTTTCCGGCTGACGGGAGGACGGCCACAAAGACCATGGCGTTCCCGCCCCAATTCCTCGATGAGATCCGCGCCCGTATCCACCTCTCGACGGTGGCGGGGCGGCGGGTGCGGCTCCAGCGCCGGGGCCGGGAGCACACCGGTCTGTGTCCCTTCCATAATGAAAAAACCCCTTCGTTCACCATCAACGAGGACAAAGGCTTTTTCCACTGTTTCGGCTGCGGCGCCCATGGGGACGTCATCAGCTTCGAGATGCGCGCCCTGGGGCTGTCCTTCGTCGACGCGGTGGAGCGGCTGGCGGGGGAAGCCGGCCTGGAAGTCCCGCAAAGCTCCCCCGAGGAACGCACCCGCGCCCGCCGGGAAGCCGGCCTGCACGACGTGCTGGAGGCGGCGGCCGCCTTTTTCGAGAAGCACCTGCGTCTCCCCGTCGGCCGCGACGCCCTCGACTATCTGCGGCGGCGGGGACTCGACGATGGGATCGTCGCCCGCTTCCGGCTGGGATTCGCGCCGGCGGGGAACGCGCTGAAAGCGGCCCTGATCCGGGACGATATCGGCGAGGACCTGCTGGTCGAGGCCGGGCTGGTCGGGCGGCCGGAGGACGGCCGCACGTCCTACGACATCTTCCGCGACCGGGTGATGTTCCCCATCACCGACCGGCGCGGCCGGATCATCGCCTTTGGCGGCCGCGTCCTCGGGGACGCCCAGCCCAAATACCTGAATTCGCCCGACACCCCCCTGTTCCAGAAGGGACGGGTGCTGTACGGGCTGGCCCAGGCCCGCTCGCCCGCGTTCGAAAAGGGGACCATCGTCGTCACCGAGGGATACATGGACGTCATCGCCATGAACCGGGCCGGGTTCTCCAACGCCGTCGCGCCCCTGGGCACCGCCCTCACCGAGGGACAGATCGCCGAGCTGTGGCGTCTCGCGCCCGAACCCATCCTCTGTTTCGACGGCGACTCCGCCGGGCGGCGGGCGGCGCGGCGGGCGGCGGAAAGGGCGCTGCCCCTGTTGCGTCCCGGTCTGTCGCTTCGCTTCGCCATGCTGCCCGAGGGCAGGGACCCGGACGATCTGCTGCGCGCCGAGGGGGCGGAGGCCATGGCGGCCGTCCTGGAAGGGGCCATTCCCCTGTCCGAGGCGGCTTGGCTCATCCTGATGGAGGGCCGCCACATCGACACGCCCGAGCGCCGCGCCGCGCTGGAGCGCGACATCGACCAACTCACGGAGCGGATCGAGGAGTCCACCGTCCGTCAACACTACCGGCGCGCGCTGCGGCAGCGCGCCTGGGACACCTTTGCGCCGAGGGGAAAGCGTTCCAAGGCCGCGCCCGTCGCCCAGACCGGGACCATTACCGGAGCGCCGCCGCCACCACGGGTCGGCGACACCGCGCACCAGACCTTTGCCGCCTTCCTGCTGTCCCAGCCCTC
>JADGDA010000153.1 GCA_015228695.1 Alphaproteobacteria bacterium | reverse complement strand
GCCTAAACTTACCCCCGCAGGTCGGCGAGCGCCTTCTGGAAGCGTCCGGCGTGGGATTTTTCGACTTTGGCCAGGGTCTCGAACCAATCGGCGATCTCGGTGAAGCCCTCTTCGCGCGCCGCCTTGGCCATTTCGGGATACATGCCGCTGTATTCCTGGGTTTCCCCCACCACCGCCGCCTGGAGATTGTCCGCCGTCGAGCCGATGGGGAGTCCGGTCACGGGGTCGCCCAGCGCCTCCAGATAGCCGAGATGCCCAAGGGCATGGCCGGTCTCGCCCTCCGCCGTGGCGCGGAACAGGGCGGCTACGCTTCCGTGGCCTTCGATATCGGCGCGTTGCGCGAAAAACAGGTAGCGGCGGTTGGCGAGCGCCTCACCGACGAGGGCGGCTTTCAGATTGGCCTCGGTCCGAGACCCCTTCAAGGTCGACATGGCCCGCTTCTCCCCCCAGAGACACGACCGCCCCCCCCGGCGCTCCCCCCGCGCCGGTGCCTTTCCCGCGATCTGTCAGGCCGCGACGCGGACGATCACGTCCACGCGGGTGATCGCCGTTCCCGCCGGAGCCTCCGGCAGGTTGCCGATCATGATCTCCCCGGGGATGTCTTCGAGATAGCCGCTGCGTTCATGGAAGAAATGGTGGTGGACGCTGATGTTGGTGTCGAAATACGACCGTCCGGAATCCACCACGATCTCCCGGAGAAGCCCCGCTGTCGTGAACTGGTGCAGGGCGTTGTACACCGTGGCCAGGGAGACCCGGATTCCCGCGTGGAGCGCCTCGGTGTGAAGCTGCTCGGCGGAGATGTGGCGATCCCCGTTCTCGAAAAGAATCTTTGCAAGCGCGAGCCGCTGGCGCGTGGGACGCAGACCCGCCCCTCTCAAACGTTCCAGAATGTGGCTATAAGGCCGACCGTGAAACATGGCGTCCACCCGATGATGTTCCGTTCCGGCCTGAGCGATCCGGCCCGGGCGAAGTCTGAAACAACTCCAAACTGATTCAAGAGCACCACAAACCGCCGCTTCTTGCAAGAAGAAAAGCAATATTAACGTCACAAAACGCATGTTGCGATGCAGTAAATATTAGTGCATCGCAACAAATATTTCGGAAATTGAAGACTGGAACGCGATCAGCCGCCGGTCATGATGCGGTCCACCAGTTGGCGCACCGTGGGGACAAAGCCGTTGCGGTAGAAGGGATCGGAGCCGAACCGGTGCACATTCTGGCCGGCAAACATCAACTCGTTTTCTACATCATGACCATGTGCAATACTTTGCAGAGTCCGCTGAATACAGAAGGAACGGGGATCGGCTCTTTTGCCGCTGGTCCCCGCCTCGTTCTGGGCCCAGTTGCTGAACTGGCAGCCCGACAGGCACCCCATGCAGGCGTTCTGGTCGCGGAGAATGACCGCCGCGCTGTCGGGGGTGACGAACACCAGGGTCGAGTCCGGGGTACGCAGGGCGTCCACGTAACCGGCGGCGATCCATTTCTCCGCGCGGGCCTTGTCGTCCGCCGAAACGTAGACGAGACGGCCGCGCGCGCCCACGGGAAGAGGGGTCCCAACCCCCTCTTCCGGCGCGCTGACATAGGGAATTTGCCGCTCGGAGCGTTCGACCAGATCGGTGATGAAGGCGTTCTTCACCGCCGACGAGTAGAACCCGGTGGGGCTGAAGCGGTGCAGGAGGACATCGCCCGGCTTCAGGGTCACCAGCCGCTTTTTCCATTCATCGGGAATCGGGCTCTCCTGGGTCAGCAGGGGCCGGGTCCCGAACTGAAACGCAACCGGCCCCAGTTCGGGGCTGTCGATCCAATCCTGCCATTCCTCCAGGTTCCACACCCCGCCCGCCATGAAGATGGGCGTCTCCGCCAGCCCCACCTCGCGCATCAGCTCCCTGAGTTCCAGGACCCGGGGATAGGGGCTCTGGGGGCTTTGGGGGTCCTCGACGTTGGTCAGACCGTTATGGCCCCCGGCGAGCCAGGGGTCCTCGTAGACGACGCCGCCCAGCCAGTTCCGGTGCCGGTGATAGGACCGCTTCCACAGGGCGCGGAACGCCCGCGCCGACGAAACGATGGGGTAGTAATAAACTCCGAACCCGGCGCAGATGTCCGCCACCTTGTAGGGCATTCCCGCGCCGCAGGTCACGCCGTGGATGAGCCCCCTCGCCCCCTCCAGGACGCCGTGCAGGATCGGCTCGCAGCCGCCCATTTCCCACAGCACGTTCATGTGGACGCGGCCCTCGCCGCGGGAAACCTCGTGGGCGATCCGGGCCTGGGCGATGCCTCCGGCGATACCGTGGGCGATCAGTTCCTCGTGGCGCTCGCGCCGGGTCGTGCCGTGGTAGACGACGGGCCGGACGCTCCCGTCCTCCTCATAGGAATCGGAGTTGACGCCGGAAAAGGTCCCGACGCCGCCGGCGGCCGCCCACGAGCCCGACGTCAATCCGTTCGAGACGGCAACGCCCTTGCCGCCTTCCACCAACGGCAGAACCTCGCGGCCGGAGATGATGATCGGCCTGACAGTCTTCACCCTTGTCCCCCCACTCCCGGCGGCCCCCTCCGCGCGCGCGGGGAGTATAGGGAGCTTTGCCCCCCCGAGACCATAGTTTGGTCCATCCCCGCGCGGTTTTTTTCATTCATGGCAGCGCGCCCAGAATCACGTCGGGGGAATCGGAGACCACGGCGTCCACCCCCCACTTCCAAAGGGTGCGGGCGCGATCCGAGTCATTGACCGTCCACGCGACGATCGCGAGCCCGGTCCGCCGGATTTCCTCGACGGCGACCGGACTCAGGTGGCGCTGTTGGCAGTGCAGGGCGCTGACGCCCAGGGCCAGCGTCGCGTCCTGCCAGTCGGGGGGCAGGCGGTCCACGATCAGTCCTCGGGGCCATGTCGGGGCCAACTCGCGGGCCACCTCCAGCGCCTCCCGCGAGAAACTGGAAAGCAGCGGCGGCGGCCGGTGCGCCGGCCAGCAGGCCGACGCGACGGCGACGACGACGCGGGCGGTTTCCTCATCCCGCCCCGGACAGGGCTTGAGTTCGATGTTCGGACGGATTCCGACGCCGAGCAGGAAGTCGAGCACGGCTTCCAGGGTCGGAATTTCCTCCCCGGCGAAGACCGGCTCGAACCAGCCCCCCGCGTCCAGGCGGCGAAGCTCGCCAAGGGAGAGGTCCCGAATCCGGCCCTGGCCGTTCGTGGTGCGCTCCAGGGTTTCGTCGTGAAACGCCACGGCCTGGGAGTCCGACGTCAGCTTGACGTCGAATTCGACCATGGTGGCGCCGGCGGCGGCGGCGGCCCGGAACGAGGCGACCGTGTTTTCCGGGGCACTGGCGGCGGCTCCGCGATGTCCGATCACCCGGGGCAGGCCAAGAAGGGCCGCCGGGCCGCCGCCGTCGTTGTCGTCGGTGCCGGTATCGGCGGGCGGCGCGTTGTCGGGGATGGGGTCATGCGGCACGGGAGGCTCCTGCGGGTAGGGGTCACGCTACAGGCAGAAAGTCCGGGTCGAGAATCTGTTCCACGGTCCAGGGACAGTGGGGGGGACACATCTCCTCGCCGATCCGGGCCTCAACCGTCACCGCCCGCACGGCAAGGAGGTATTGCCGCGCGAGCATGTCGGCAAGGTGCGGGCGCAGGCTGGGGCCATGGTCCAGGAGGTCGGAAACGGCCTGACGACTGCGCTTCAGGGCGATCCGGGACAGGAACACATCCTCGCGGGAGTGGACGATCCGCCGGAGAAGACAGCGCAGGGTCAGTTCCAGATGCTCCTCGATCGCCCGCTGGTCCCGGCTCACCATGACGTCGATTTCGGCGGCGAGGCGGGGAAGATCGGACGCCAGGGCCGAATCGGGCTCAAGCTCCGCCAGGCGCTCGGCGCACCAAAGGGTGAAATCCTTTTCGTTGCGCGCCGATGCCGGCATGAGCGTCCTAGCCCGGCTTCTTCATGTCGGCGCCCAGGTCGGCGCCCGTTTCCTGATCGACCTGCTTCATCGACAGCTTGACCTTGCCGCGATCGTCGAAGCCGACCACCTTGACCTTGACCTGATCGCCCATCTTGACCACGTCGGCGACCTTGCCGACCCGCTCCCTGGACAGCTCGGAGATGTGGACCAGACCGTCCTTGCTGCCGAGGAAGTTCACGAAGGCCCCGAAATCGACCACCTTCACCACCTTGCCGGTGTAGATGACGCCCATTTCGGGCTCGGCGACGATGCCGCGAATCCAGTCGATGGCGGCTTGGGCCTTCGCGGGGTCGGCGGAGGCCACCTTGACGACGCCTTCTTCGTTGATGTCGATCTTGGCTCCGGTCACTTCGCAGATTTCGCGGATGACCTTGCCGCCCTGGCCGATGACGTCCCGGATCTTCTCCTTCGGAACGTTCACGATGGTGATTTTGGGGGCGGTCGAGCTGACGTCGTCACGGGCGCCTTCCAGCGCCTTGCTCATCTCGCCCAGAATGTGCAGGCGGCCGTCGTGGGCCTGACGCAGGGCGACGTCCATGATCTCCTTGGTGATGGAGGTGATCTTGATGTCCATCTGGAGGGAGGTGATCCCCTTCGTGGTCCCGGCCACCTTGAAGTCCATGTCGCCCAGGTGGTCCTCGTCGCCCAGGATGTCGGTCAGCACCGCGTACTCGCCGCCTTCCTTGATCAGGCCCATGGCCACCCCGGCCACCGGCCGCGCCATGGGCACGCCCGCATCCATCAGCGCCAGCGATCCGCCGCAGACCGACGCCATCGACGACGAGCCGTTCGACTCGGTGATCTCGGACACCACCCGGATGGTGTAGGGGAAATCCTGCTTGCTCGGCATCATCGGCTTCAGGGCGCGCCAAGCGAGCTTGCCGTGCCCGACCTCGCGCCGCCCCGGCGACCCGGTGCGCCCGGTCTCGCCGACCGAGAACGGAGGGAAATTGTAGTGCAGCAGGAACGGCTCGCGGTATTCGCCCTGGAGCACGTCCACGATCTGCTCGTCCTGGCTGGTGCCCAGGGTGACCACGGCCAGGGACTGGGTCTCGCCACGGGTGAACAGGGCGGACCCGTGGGCGCGGGGAAGCACGTGCACGTCGGCCTCGATGGGACGCACGGTCTTGGTGTCACGTCCGTCGATGCGCTTTCCCGTCTTGAGGATGTTGCCGCGGACGACGTCGCTTTCCATCCCCTTGAACACCTTGCCGACGACGGCCAACTCGGCCTGATTGTCGCCGAGCATGGCGACGGCCCTCTGCTTGACCTCGCCGACCCGCTTGTAGCGGTCCTGCTTGACCACCACCGTATAGGCCTCGGCAAGATCGGAGGCGATCCCGGCGGCGGTCAGCTTTTCACGGACGGTGGCGACTTCCGGAGCGGGGCCCGGAACCTCCCACGGCTCCTTGGCGCACTTCTCGGCCAGGGCGATGATGGCGTCGATGACCGGCTGGAAGCCGTCGTGCCCGAAGGTCACCGCGCCCAGCATGATGTCCTCCGACAATTCCCTGGCCTGGGATTCGACCATCAGCACGCCTTCCCGCGTCCCCGCGACGACCAGTTCGAGTTCGGAGGAGGCATAGGTGTCGATCGGCGGGTTGAGGACGTAGGCGCCGTTGATGTACCCGACCCGCGCCGCCCCGAGGGGGCCGAGGAACGGCAGCCCGGAAATGGTGAGGGCGGCGGAGGCGGCGACCATGGCGACGATATCGGGATCGTTCTCCATGTCATGGGACAGCACGGTGCAGATGACCTGGGTCTCGTTGCGGAACCCGGAGGCGAACAACGGGCGGATCGGGCGGTCGATCAGGCGCGAGATCAGGGTCTCGCGCTCGCTGGGGCGTCCCTCGCGGCGGAAGAAGTTGCCGGGAATCTTGCCCGCCGCGTAGGATTTTTCCTCGTAGTTGCAGGTCAGCGGGAAAAAGTCATCCCCGATGCGGCCGTTCTTCTCGGCCACCGCGGTCGCCAGCACGCACGTCTCGCCATAGGTTGCCATGACGGCCCCGGAGGCCTGGCGCGCGACCCGTCCACTCTCCAGAATCAGCTTGCGCCCACCCCACTCGATTTCGCTGCGGGACACGTTGAACATCGACATTCGTAAACTTCCCTTCAATGGACGTCCCGGCGCTTCCGCGCCCGTGGGACGACTCGGCGCTCTCGCGCCATGAGGACAACCCGGCGCTCCCGCGCCATGAGGACAGCTCGGCGCTCCCGCGCCACGGGACGGCC
>JADGDA010000152.1 GCA_015228695.1 Alphaproteobacteria bacterium | reverse complement strand
CGGCTCCAGATAGACATTGGTCGCCGATGGGGAGGGCGGCGACGAGGTCCCGCGCGCCGCGTGCCCGGTGCTGCGCAGGCCGAGCTGGCGGGCGGAGCGCAGGTCCAGCAGCCAGGTCGTGAGAACGCCCGCGTCGATCAGCGCCCGGCGGCGGGTGGCGATGCCCTCCCCGTCGCAGGGTTTCGAGTGCAGGCCCCGGCGGCGATGGGGGTCCTCGATGATGGTGATCGGGGAGGCGAAGACCGACTCGCCCAGCCGGTCCTTGAGGAACGAGGTCCCACGCGCCACGGCGGCGCCGTTGATCGCCCCGACCAAGTGGGACAGCAGCCCACGGGCGACGCGGGGAGCAAAAATCACCGGAGCCATCCGGGTCGGCACCTTGCGCGCCCCGAGGCGGCGCACGGCGCCCTCGCCCGCGGCACGGCCGATATCCTCCGGCGCGCGCAGGTCGGAGAAATAGACGGCGCTGGCATAGTCGTAGTCGCTTTCCATGCCCGACGCCCCCTCGCCCGCCAGCGCGGACACCGAGACGGAGCACCCCGAACCGGTCCGGGCATGGACGAAGCCGTTGGTGCCCGCCAGGGTCACCGAGGTGCGGCCCCATCCGGCCTGGGAGCCTTCCGAGTTGGTGACGCCCGCGACGGCGAGGGCGGCCTCCTCGGCCGTGCGCGCCAGGGTCACCAACTGCCCGGACGAGGGTTCGTGGGGATCGCAGATGTCGAGATCGGGGAGCGCCGCCGCAAGCTCGTCCGGGTCGGCCAGCCCGCAATAGGGGTCCTCCGGCACCGCGCGCGCCATGGCGACGGCGCGTTCCACCAAGGCGTCGAGTGCCTCCCGGCCGCGCTCGGACGAGGAGACGATGGCCTGACGCCGGCCCACCAGGACCCGGAGGCCGAGGTCGGCGCTTTCCGAGCGTTCCAGCTTCTCCAGTTCCCCCAGACGGTAAACCACCGACAGCGAGACCGACTGGGCAAGAATGGCGTCGGCGGCGTCGGCGCCCCCCCGCCGCGCCTTCTCGACCAGATCGGAGAGGAGGGAGATGTGTTCGCCGTCACTGGTCACGGGACGCCCCCTCCGGAATAGGAAAGGGAAGCGTGCCCGGCTGACGGCGGGGGTGGGGATGGTCGTCCTCGATCCCGGCCGCGACCCGGGCCTTGTGCCGGGACAGGCGCTCGCGCATCGACGCCGAGCGAAGCTGCCCGCACGCGGCCAGAATGTCCTGCCCCCTCGCCTCCCGCACCGGAGCCGAATATCCCGCCTCGTTCAAAATCTCCGCGAAGCGGGCAATGGTCCGCGGTTCCGAACACGCGAACGCCGATCCCGGCCACGGGTTGAAGGGAATCAGGTTGAACTTGCAAGGAATGCCCTTGACCAGGGCCACCAGCGCCCTCGCGTCGGCCTCGCCGTCGTTGACGCCCTTCAGCATCATGTAGGCGAAGGTGATGCGCCGGGCGTTGCTGGCCGGGGGATACTCCCGGCAGGCCCGCATCAGCTCGGCCAGGGGATACTTCTTGTTGACCGGCATGATCCGGTCGCGCAGTTCATCGGTGACGGCGTGCAGACTGACGGCAAGGTTCACGTCCAGTTCATGGCCCAGCCGGCGGATCATCGGCACCACGCCCGAGGTGGACAGGGTGATCCGCCGCCGCGACATGGCGATGCCCTCCGGGTCCATGGCGATGGTCAGGGCCTTGACCACGGCGTCGTAGTTGTACAGCGGCTCGCCCATGCCCATGACGACAATGTTGGACAGCAGGCGGGTGTCGTCGGTGGGGGACGGCCACTCGCCGTAGGAATCCCGCGCCGCCATGAACTGGCCGACGATCTCGCCCGCCGTCAGGTTGCGCACCAGCATCTGGGTGCCGGTATGGCAGAACTTGCAGGTCATGGTACAGCCGACCTGGGAGGACAGGCACACCGACCCCCGGTCATCCTCGGGGATGTAGACGCTTTCCACCTCGTTGCCGTCGGCAAAGCGCATCAGCCACTTCCGGGTCCCGTCGCCGGAGGTCGCCTCCTCCGCCACCCGGGGCCGCCCGACGAAGCAAGACTGGGCCAGCTTGTCGCGGAAGGGCTTGGACAGGGTGGTCATGGCGCCGATGTCGGTGACGCCGCGATGATAGAGCCAGTGCCAAAGCTGCTTGGTGCGGAACGGCTTCTCGCCCAGGGACGCCAGAAGAGCGCCCAGTTCCTCCCGCGACAGGCCGATCAGGTCGATTCGGCCATCGGACGCGGGCTGTGCGGAAGCGGTCGGAACGGTCTCAACGAAGCTCATGACCCATGATATAATGCCACCCGCCCCCCGTGACAAAGGATTTCATCGGGGAAACCGTATCAGGCGTAGAGGGACGTGTAGAGGTCCTGGAGCTGCTCCGTCGTCAGATCCGGAGTGAAGGTATACGACACCCCGACCGGGGGCGCGGAGACGTTCAGGTAGGACAACTCCTCCGGCAGCAGGGTGGTCGTGTCCATCATGGCGGCGCTCACCTGCGTGGCGGTCAGCCCGATGGCCTTCGACAGATCGGCCCCCCTCAGGTCGGCTCCGAGGAAGTTGGCGCCGGTGACGTCGGTGTAGTCGAACCTCGCCCCGCCGAGGTCGGCGGCGGAGAAATTGGCCCCGTCGACCTTCCCGTAACTGAAGTCGGCCCCGGTCAGGTCGCTCCTGCTGAAATCCGAGCCCGAGACCACGGCGCCATCGAAATTGACCCCGCGAAGACTTTCCTTCGAGTAGTTCTTCCCCACGAAATAAATCAGGGAATTGTCCTGCCGCTCCGGGTCCACGGGAGTGAACGGGGACGAGATCGGCCCGGGAAACTCCGGCTCCTGCCATTTCCCATCGAACTTCGAACTTGGGTGACTCGTCGCGTTGCTCAAGGCGGAATGGACGGCGGCGGCATCCGAAATGCCCCCGGACATGTTGCCGATAAAGTCCCGCGCCGCCTGGCTGAGGTCCACGACGTCATAGACGATACGGCCGTTGGGACCGATGGCCAAGCCGAACGTCTGGGCGCGAGTCCCCGAGTACAGCCCGCTCCCACCGGCGAGCCAGCGGACGGCACCGAAGCTGCTGTAGTTGCTGTACGTCGAAACAGACATCACGCAATCCACTTCGCGGCACGAACAGCGCCGACCCACTTCGCGGCACGAACGGCACCGGCCGGAGGTCCTCCTCGCCACCCGCCCGGCCCCTAGCCCCCCGACACCTGCCAGAAGGCGTCATTATGGTATCATTTTCGATCCAAAAAGTAAAGTTCCCGGAAAAGTGCCCAGCGGTTCTCGCTGTGGCCCAGCGGGCGGCGATTGGGGCGGGTTCTTCCCCTCGGAAATCCACTTGGAGCCCCCTTATTGCCCGCCCCTATCCATGCTGACCGCCTTACTTTTTCCGGGCGAACGGATTGTGCGGGGTGGCGGGTGGCGGGGCGGGAGCTGGGGAGGGGGGAGCGGAGGAGGAAGGAGAAGAGGTTTCCTGGGAGGGCGCGGCCTGATGAACCGGGGCGGGGGCCGCCGGAGGCAGGGCCGCGGCCGCGTCGGTGGACCAGACGACTTCATAAAGGGGCTGCGGGTCCGTCACCCCCTTGAGTTCGAACGTGCCCCTGGGGATGAACCGCAGGGGCTTTCCCGCGCACAGCTCCCGCACGACGTTGGACACCAGGATCTGGTCCGTGTCGGCCTTTGCGCAGATGCGGGCGGCCAACTGAACGGTGGTGCCGAACAGGTCGTCTTCCTCCTGGATCGGCTCTCCGGCGTTGAGGCCGATCCGCAGGTGCAGGTTCATGTCCTTCGACTGGGTCGCGGTCGCCCGCTGGATGGCGACGGTCGCCTCGACCGCGCTGGCGGCGGAGGCGAACGAGGCCATGATGCCGTCACCGGTATGTTTGACCTCGCGCCCGCCGTAGTCGCTCAAGGCGCTGCGGACGATGGTGTTATGGGTGCGGACCAGAATTTGCGCCCGATCGTCGCCCCGGGTCTGGGTGATGTTGGTGGACCCCACCATATCCGTGAACATCACCGTAATGATGCTCTGCGTCGCATTGCTGGAGGTCGGCGTGTTCCAATTCTTCATGACCTTCGGCAGAGCCGCATAGGGATCGCCGTCATTGGCCAGCACCCGATTCATGGCGTCGCGCCCGGCCTGGATCATGTCCAGATAGCGCGGAGTCTGGGTGTATTCCTCAAGCTTATCGCAGAAGCTCTTGGCCAGACTCCCCTTGGTGCCGAGGACTTCCAGGGTTTCCTGGGTCAGCCTCATCTTTGCGTCATTGTCGAGGTGGCGCAACTCGCCCAGCACGTCGCTGGCCCCGGCGATGATCAGATGGACGCCGAATTTGTTGTAGGGATCGAGTTGCGGCCGGGAGCCCTTGAGAATGGAAACCGCCCCCCCCAGAAAGCGCATCATGGCCACCTGGGTCTTTTCCATGGCGGCCGAGGAATCCTCGCCCGCATCCCCCGAAGCGTCCTCGGCATCGAGGATATCCTCCAACGGGGAAGGCTCCTCCTCCGGCTCGAAAATGGGAATGGGAACCGGCTCGGGTTCGGGTTCGGGCTCGGGTTCGGGCGGCGGAGGGGGGGCTTCCTTCGGCTTGGGCTTTTCCTCCTTGACGACCGGGCTTCCCGCGTCCGCGTTCGCCTTGAGCATCCACCATGGCCGGTCGTAGGCGTCCTGCCGCTTGTCGTCCAGGGGAATCAGGGCAATGACCAGCGGAATGGCCGACAGCACAAAGGCGACGATGAAGATGATGAACAGCGTCGCCGAGTGCCCCCCCTGCGAATACCCGCCCCCATAGGAGGACAGATGCCGCAGGACCATGGAGGCCAGACCGGCGGCCAAGCCGGCGAGGATGGTGCTGCCGACGCCGACGGCAACGACGCGCATCAGAAGATCGGAGGCCCCCTGCCGGTTGGAAGCGGCAAAGACCGAGGACGAATCGCCGCGCGCGCTCGCTTTCGCGTTTTCGTTCCCACGGGTGCTTTCGTATGCGTTCGCGTAGCTTTCGACGGAATTCGCGGCCTTTTTCTTCGGCTTTTTCGCGGCCCGGTCCAGAGCGGCCTGGGCTTCCTTCACATTGCGGCTGAGGTAGGCGACCGTGTCTTCGTTCTCGTTGCGGCGGGGGTAATAGACCTCGCGGACGATCTTGGCCGCCCGGCCCTCCGCCTCCGCCTCCTTGGCGAATTTCAGGGCGAGATAACGCTCGTGCTCGGGGAAACGGGCGCTGAGTTCCCAGCCCCGCGCCTCCAGGAAGTACAACTCATAAGTCGTCGTTGACGGTTCTGTAGCCATGAAGCTGCCCGATCGTCACTGCGGCAAGCAATTCACACGCATGAACCACGACAGCATACGGGAAATCGGCGCTTCGTGCACACGTTCAGACTTTTTTCCCCGGCTCCGGAGGCAAAAAATGCGGGCCGCCGCCACGCCGGGAATGGAGACTATCCCTTCTTCAATCCGAAGCTGGCGAACCGCTTGTTGAACTTGGCCAACTGGCCGCCGCTGTCCACAAGGCGATGCACCCCGGTCCAGGCCGGATGGGACTTCGGGTCGATGTCGAGGCGGATCGTATCGCCCGCCTTGCCGTAAGTGGAGCGAGTCGCGAACTCCGTGCCATCGGTCATGATGATCTTGATCTCGTGATAGTCGGGATGGATGCCCTTTTTCATGTCTCTGCTCCCAGGAACGACGCCGACTGTATACCCCCGCGCCGGCGAATGCGCAAGACCGCCGTTTCCAGAGCGGCACGCCGCCCGGAGCATGTCACTCCGCCTGTGCCAGTCCTTCCTGAAGCTTGACCGAAACCGCGACCAGAATATCGTCCAGGTCCCCGCCGATCGTGAAGATCACCCCGACAAGGGCAAGACCGATCCCGGCCGCGATCAGCGCGTACTCAATGGCCGTCGCGCCGCCGTCGTCCCTTGACACCCCGCAGATGCCGAGGAGAGCACCTTCCAGATATGCCTTCAGCACAATAGCTCCTCCCTCCGGACCCGCATCGGGCAGAGCCATGGTAGCACGCCGGGGACGACTTTGGAACCTGGGCGCGCCGACCTGCTGGGCGCGCGCCAAGCGCACGCTTTCTCTCACGCGCGCGCCAAGCGCACACTTTTTCTCACGCGCGCGCCAAGCGCACACTTTTTCTCACGCGCGCGCCAAGCGCACACTTTTTCTCACGCGCGCGCCAAGCGCACGCTTTCTCTCACGCGCGCGCCAAGC
>JADGDA010000151.1 GCA_015228695.1 Alphaproteobacteria bacterium | reverse complement strand
CCCTCGCGGTCGCGCCCGCCGAAGCGGCCGCCGCCGTCGCGGTCCGGCTTGCCGCCGAAGCGTCCGCCCCGCTCGCCCCGCTCGCGGTCGCCGCCCCGGTTCGACATCACGGCGGAGGGACCTTCCTCAAGTTCGTCGACGCGGATCGTCAGATAACGCAGAATATCCTCGCTGATGCGCATCTGCCGCTCCATCTCGTGAACGGCGGGCGCGGGAGCGTCGATATTGAGCAGGATATAGTGACCCTTGCGGTTCTTCTTCACCCGATAGGCAAGGTTGCGAAGACCCCAGTTCTCGCGCTTGGTCACCTGGCCGCCGCCCTCGACCACGATGGCGGTCATTTGATCGGCCAAGGCCTCCACCTGCGGCGGGGACGCATCGCCCCGCGCGATGAACACGCATTCATAGTACGCCATATAGACCCCTTCTGGCTAAATTCGTCCCGACGCGCGCGGGCATAGCCGGACACCTCCGGCAAGGAGTTGGAAGCGCCGCACTATACACAAAACACAATGGCTTGCAAGGCAGGCTTGACAGATCATCGGCGACCGGTATCACTTGCCGCGAATCTTGTGGAATTCGGAGGGTGAATCGCCGATGGCACGTGCGTTCGTGTTTCCAGGACAGGGCTCCCAGACCGTCGGCATGGGGCGTGACCTCGCGGAGGCGTTCCCCGTCGCAAGGTACGTGTTCGAGGAGGTGGACGACGCCCTTCGGCAGAATTTGACCCGGCTCATGTTCGAGGGGCCCGATTTCGAGCTGTTGCTGACCGAGAACGCCCAACCCGCCCTCATGGCCGTCAGCATGGCGGTGGTGCGGGTGCTGGAGAAGGAGGGCGGATACAGCCTCCGGGACAACATCGCCTTCGTCGCCGGCCACAGTCTCGGCGAATATTCCGCCCTGGCCGCGGCCGGAGCCTTTTCCCTGTCGGACGCCTCCTGGCTGCTGAAAACCCGTGGGTGGGCGATGCAGAAGGCGGTTCCCGTCGGCATGGGGGGCATGGCGGCCCTGATCGGGCTTGATCTCGACGTCGCCCGCGAAGTCGCGCAGCAGGCGTCCGAGGGCGAAATCTGTGCCGCCGCCAACGACAACGCCCCCCAGCAAGTGGTGGTCAGCGGCCACATGGCCGCCGTCGAACGGGCGGTGGCCCTGGCGACGGAATGCGGCGCCAAGCGCAGCATCATGCTGCCGGTCAGCGCGCCCTTTCACTGCGCCCTGATGCAGCCGGCCGCCGACGCCATGGTGAAAGCCCTGGAAAAGGTGACGATCAACGAGCCGGCGGTGCCGCTGATCGCCAACATCACCGCCGCGCCGGTCCGGGACCCTCGGGACATCCGGCGGCTGCTGGTGGAGCAGATCACCGGAGCCGTCCGCTGGCGGGAAAGCGTCCTCTACATGAAGGACCAGGGCGTGACCGATCTGGTCGAGATCGGAGCGGGCAAGGTGCTGACCGGCCTGACCAAGCGCATCGCCCGGGAGATGTCCTGCACCGCGCTGAACACTCCGCGTGACATCGAGGCTTTTCTCAAGGCAGAATAGCCCGGCGGGGAATTCCCAGGGGGAGGAGTCATGTTCGATCTTGGCGGCAGGAGCGCGCTCGTCACCGGGGCGTCCGGCGGCATCGGGGGCGCCATAGCGCGCGCGCTGCACGCCCAGGGGGCGAGCGTGGCCGTGTCCGGGACGCGGATCGATGCGCTGGAGACCCTTGCCCGCGAGCTGGGCGCGCGGGTCTTCATCGTGCCCTGCGATCTTTCGGACGCGGCGGAGGCGGACGGGCTCGTCGGACGGGCCGAGGAGGCCCTGGGCTCCCTCGACATCCTGATCAACAACGCCGGCCTGACCCGCGACGGTCTGGCGATGCGGATGAAGGACGACGACTGGCAGACGGTGCTCGACGTCAATCTGACGGCCGCCTTCCGTCTGTCGCGCGCGGCTCTGAAGGGAATGATGAAGCGCCGTTTCGGCCGCATCGTCACCGTGACCTCGATCGTCGGCGTCACCGGCAACCCCGGACAGGCCAACTATGCCGCGTCCAAGGCCGGACTGATCGGCCTGACCAAATCGCTCGCCTCCGAGGTCGCGTCCCGTGGGATCACCGTCAACTGCATCGCGCCGGGATTCATCGACACCGCCATGACCGACAAGCTGCCGGACCAGCAGCGGCAGAAGCTGGCGGAGGCGATTCCCGCCGGCCGTCTGGGGGTGCCTTCGGACATCGGGGCCGCCGCCGTCTTCCTCGCAAGCGCCGAGGCGTCCTACGTCACCGGCCAGACGATCCACGTCAACGGCGGAATGGCGATGATATAGGGGGTGTCGGCATTTCCGGCGCAGCCGGTTGCGTCGAACACTGGTAAAGCCGGAAAAAGTATGATACGAGGGTGCCGCTGTTCGTGCCGGAGGGATGGGGGGAACCGTCCTTTTTTCCAGAACGGTTTCGGCAATCGTGGTTATGTTTCAAACAGTTTCCACTTCATGGACCGAGGGATGATGCTATGAGTGACGTCGCCGAGCGCGTTAAGAAGATCGTTGTCGAACATCTTGGCGTAGAGGAGGCCAAGGTTACCGAGAACGCCAGCTTCATCGACGACCTGGGTGCCGACAGCCTGGACACCGTCGAGCTGGTCATGGCCTTCGAGGAGGAGTTCGGCTGCGAAATCCCCGACGACGCCGCCGAGAAGATCCTGACCGTGAAGGACGCCATCGACTTCATCACCGCCCACGCCGGCTGACGGAACCGGCGGGGCGCCGTCGCGCTCCGGTGACCGGCGCTCCGGTGATCGGCGCGGAACCAGCGGACACATCCAGACGGGAGGCAGCATGAGGCGTGTCGTCGTTACCGGCTTGGGCATGGTGACGCCGCTTGGGTTCGGCGTCGAGGCCAATTGGCGCCGCCTGACCAATGCCGAGTCGGGAGTTCGGCTCATCGAGCATTTCGATGTGTCCGACATGCCGTCGCGCATCGCGGGCATCGTCCCCCTCGGGAGCGCGGAACCGCACCATTTCGACCTTGACCGGTTCGTCCCGGCCAAGGACCGGCGGCGAATGGACGATTTCATCGTCTTCGCCATGGGGGCCGCGATCGGAGCGGTCGAGGATTCCGGCTGGATGCCCGAGGACGAGGAGCAGCGCGAGCGGACCGGCGTAACCTTCGGCTCCGGCATCGGCGGCCTGCCTCAGATCGCCTCCATGTCGCTGGCCTTGCAGGCGGGCGGTCCCCGCAAGGTGAGCCCGTTCTTCATTCCGTCCGCCCTGATCAATCTGGCCTCCGGGCAGGTGTCCATCCGTTACGGATTCAAGGGCCCCAACCATGCGGTGGTGACCGCGTGCTCGTCGGGCGCCCACGCCATCGGCGATGCGTCCCGGATGATCATGTTCGGCGATGCCGACGTGATGGTGGCGGGCGGGGCCGAGGGAGCCGTCTGCCGTCTGGGAATGGCCGGCTTCGCGGCCGCGCGGGCGCTGTCCACCGCCTTCAACGACCAACCGGCCCGAGGCTCGCGCCCGTGGGACAAGGACCGGGACGGTTTCGTCATGGGAGAGGGCGCAGGCTGCGTCGTCCTTGAGGAACTGGAGCACGCAAAGGCGCGCGGGGCCAAGATCTACGCCGAAATCGTAGGCTACGGCATGTCCGGCGACGCCCACCACATCACGGCCCCGGCCGAGGACGGCAACGGCGCCTATCGGGCCATGGCCAACGCCCTGCGGAATGCCCGGATGAATCCGGCGGACATCGACTACATCAACGCCCACGGCACCTCGACGCCCCTGGGCGACGAAATCGAGCTGGGGGCGGTCAAGCGCCTCTTTGGGGATCATGCCTACAAGGTGTCCATGTCCTCCACCAAGTCGGCCATTGGCCACCTGCTCGGGGCCGCCGGAGCGGTCGAGGCAATCTACTCCATCCTGGCGATGCGGACTGGCGTGCTGCCGCCGACCCTCAACCTGGACCATCCCTCCGAGGGTTGCGACATCGATCTGGTGCCCCATGTCGCCAAGGAGCGCAAGGTCCGGGCCGTGTTGAGCAACTCGTTCGGATTCGGCGGCACCAACGCCTCCCTGGTGTTCAAGCCCGCCCCCTGACCCGGACCCGTGAGAACATGACGTCCCCGCCTCCGCCCCTTGCGGTCGCACCATGGCGGCGGCGGTGGGTCCGCGTGGCCCTGGTCCTGGTCCTTGCCGCGAGCATCGCCGGCGGCGGGGCGGTCCGTTGGGGAACCGTCCGCTTCGATCGGCCCGGACCGACCACGGGCGAGGTGACCGTCGTCGTTCCGCGCGGAACCGGGGTGGAGGACATCTCCCGGCTGCTCGTGGAACGGGGCCTGATCGCGGGGGAAGCGGACCGTCTTCTGTTCAAGCTCGGGGCCAAGCTGACCGGCCTCGCCACCCGCCTGCGCGCCGGGGAGTACCTGTTCCCGGCCGGAGTCAGTCTGCGCGGAATCGCGGACCTGATGGCGCGGGGGGCCGCCGTCGTGCGCCGGCTGACCCTGGCCGAGGGACTGACCTCCGCCGAGGCGGCGGAGCTGTTGAGCCGGACGGAGGGGTTGGAGGGGGCGTTGTCCGCGACCCCGGAGGAAGGATCGCTGCTGCCGGAGACCTATCACTACTCCTGGGGGGATGACCGCGCCGACATCGTCCGGCGCATGCAGCGCGGCATGGACGAAGCCCTGGACAGGCTGTGGGAGAAACGGGCGTCCGACGCCCCGGCGAGCAAGCGGGACGCGCTCATCCTCGCCTCGCTCGTCGAGAAGGAAAGCGGCGTCGCCGCGGAACGCCCCCGCATCGCCGCCGTCTTCCGCAACCGGCTGAAGCTCGGCATGCGGCTCCAGTCCGATCCGACCGTGCTCTATGGCCGGGAGCGCCCGGACGGCGCCGTCGAGCGCACGATCACCCAGTCCGACCTCGCCCGCGCCACCCCCTACAATACCTACGTCATCGACGGCCTTCCTCCGGGGCCGATCTGCAATCCGGGGCGGGCCGCCATCGAGGCCGCGTTGAATCCGGCCCCGTCGAACGATCTGTATTTCGTGGCCGACGGCAGCGGGGGACACGCCTTCGCGGCGACCCTGGCCGGGCACAACAAGAACGTCGCCCAATGGCGGAAAATCGAGAAGAAGCGCCGGGAGGCGAACGGCACGGCGGCGGACTGATACCGGCGTGCACAATGTTTGACGCATCACCCAACTTGCGCCGGTATCAAGCGGCCATTGAGGCCGCGGCCAAGCGGCCGGACGGCCGCGCCCGGCGAGGGAAATACGACGAGTCGATTTATCGGCTCGGCGGTATGAGAGCCTAAAAAACACGGGGAGGATGCGGGTGCTTGCCGTCTACGTGGCTTCGGTCTTCACCGGCGCCTTCCTCATGTTCCTGGTGCAGCCGATGGTGGCCAGGATGGTTCTTCCGTTTCTCGGAGGAACCCCGGCGGTCTGGAACACGGCCATGGTGTTCTTTCAGGCCGCGTTGCTGGCGGGGTACGCCTACGCCCATCTCCTGACCCGGTCCTTGCCGTTCCGCGTTCAGGTTCCGGTCCACCTCGCCCTGATGGCGGCCGCAGCCATGGTTTTGCCGATCGTCATCGGCCCCGACGCGACGCCGCCCGCCCACGGCTCGCCGGTTTCGTGGATGATCGGCCTGATGGCGGCAACGGCCGGTCCGCCGTTCCTGGCCGTGTCGGCCACCGCGCCCCTGCTGCAAAGGTGGTTCGCCCTCGGCGGTCATGCGAACCCGTACTTCCTCTACAGCGCCAGCAACCTCGGCAGCATCCTGGCGCTGCTCGCCTATCCGTTCCTGGTCGAGCCCAATCTGCGCCTGATCGAGCAAGGCCGGCTGTGGGCGGGGGGATATCTGCTCCTCGTCGCCCTGGTCGCCGCCGCCGCGTGGACGACGCACCGCGCCGCGATGTCGGTGGCGTCCGTGGCATCCGTGACGCCCGAGGGGGGTGCGACGCCGGTGACGCCCGAGGGGGGTGCGACGCCGGTGACGTCCGAGGGGGGCACGACGCCGATGGCGTCCGAGGGGGGCACGAACGGCGTCTCCTGGCGGCGGCGGGCGCATTGGGCCGCCCTGGCCTTCCTGCCGTCGAGCCTTCTTCTCGGGGTCACCACCCACCTGACCACCGACGTCGCGGCGATCCCGTTGTTCTGGATCGTGCCCCTCGTCCTTTACCTGCTGACCTTCGTCCTCGCCTTTGCCGGAAGGGGCGGAAGCT
>JADGDA010000150.1 GCA_015228695.1 Alphaproteobacteria bacterium | reverse complement strand
GGTGCGGTTGCCGTGGAGGACTCCGGGACGGCCTCCGGTCATGGAGGCGGCGTGCTTGCCGGTTTCGATGCCGAGCCCCGCCGCCTCCACCCCGATGATGCGCACCGAGGCGTCGTCCAGGAACGGATGGAACAGGCCGATGGCATTGGAGCCTCCGCCGATGCAGGCCACCAGGGTGTCGGGCAGGCGGCCTTCCAGTTCCATGATCTGCTCGCGGGTCTCCGTCCCGATCACCGACTGGAAGTCGCGGACCATGGCCGGATAGGGATGGGGACCGGCGGCGGTGCCGATCAGGTAATAGGTGTCGTCCACGTTGGTCACCCAGTCGCGGAGGGCGTCGTTCATGGCGTCCTTCAGGGTGGCGGCCCCGGCGGTCACCGGGCGGACCTCCGCGCCGAGAAGCTTCATGCGGAAAACGTTGGGGGCCTGCCGCTCGATGTCCGTCGCCCCCATGTAGATCACGCACGACAGCCCGAACAAGGCGCAGACCGTGGCGGTGGCGACCCCGTGCTGCCCGGCGCCGGTCTCGGCGATGATCCGGGTCTTGCCCATGCGCTTGGCGAGCAGGATCTGGCCGATGCAGTTGTTGATCTTGTGGGCGCCGGTGTGGTTCAGGTCCTCGCGCTTGAGATAGACCCTGGCCCCCCCCAGGTGCGCGGTGAGCCGCTCGGCGAAATAGAGCGGGCTCGGGCGGCCGACGTAGTGCCGGAAATAGCGCTCTATCTCGGACCGGTAGGCGGGATCGGCCTTGGCCGCGAGGTAGAACCGCTCCACGTCGAGAACGAGCGGCATCAGCGTCTCGGCCACGTACCGCCCGCCGTAGATGCCGAAGTGGCCGCGCTCGTCGGGACCGGCGCGATAGGTGTTCAGGGAGGGGGAGGTCATCGTTGCGGATACCCGGATGGTGTTAAGCGGCGCGGACGCGCGCGATGAAGCGGTCGACCTGCATCCGCAGGGCCGCCGACTGCCGGGAAAGCTCGCCCGCGGCGCTCAGCACCTGCCCCGATGCCTGCCCGGCCTCGTCGGCGGCCGTGGTGACGCCGGAAATGTTGAGCGACACATCCTTGGTGCCCTCGGCCGCCTGATCGACGTTGCGGGCGATCTCCCGGGTCGCGGCCCCCTGTTCCTCGACGGCGGAGGCGATGGCGGAGGAGATTTCGCTGACCGCGGAGATGGTCCCGGCAATCGCGCGGATGGCGTCGACGGCATCCCGGGTGGCGCTCTGCACGGCCCCGATCTGCCGCGAAATATCTTCCGTCGCCTTTCCGGTCTGGTTGGCGAGGTTCTTGACCTCGTTGGCCACGACGGCGAAGCCCTTTCCGGCGTCCCCGGCCCGCGCGGCCTCGATGGTGGCGTTGAGCGCGAGAAGATTGGTCTGGCTCGCGATGTCGTTGATCAGCTTCACCACCTCGCCGATGCGGTCGGCGGCGACGGCCAGCCCCTGCACCGTGCCGTCGGTGTGGCGGGCCTGGGTCATGGCCTCGCGGGAGACCGTGGCCGCCTGGGAGACCTGACGTCCGATTTCGGCGATGGAGGAGGTCAGTTCCTCGGCGGCGGCGGAGACGGTCTGGACATTGGCGGAAGCCTGTTCGGCGGAGGCGGCGACGGAGGTCGCCTGCCGGCTGGTCTGCTCCGAAATGGCCGACATCGACCCGGCGGTGGCCTCCATTTCGGCGGCGGCGGAGGCAACCGCCTCGACGATGGCCTTGACGTCGGCCTCGAAGGAGTCGGCCATTTTGTCCATCGCCTTTTTCTTGTCGATATCCGCCTGTTTCTTCGCCGCTTCCGCCTCGGCGGTGAGGCGCTCGATCCGGATGGCGTTATCCTTGAACACCTGGACGGCGCGGCTGATATCGCCGACCTCGTCGTGACGGTCCCGGCCGCCGACCTCGACCGAGGTGTCCCCGAGCGCCAGCCGCCCCATCACGGACGTCGTCTCGGCGATCGCGGAGGTGATCGACAGGACGATGACCCAGGCCAGAAGAACGGAACCCGCCAGCCCCACCCCCCCGATCAGATAGGCTTCCAGCCGGCTGTCGGCATAGATCCCTTCCGCCTTCCGATGCTCCTCCCCGGCGACGCGGGCCTGTAGGTCCTCCAGGAGCGTCAGGGTTTCGACGAGCTTTCCGTCGAGAGGGGCGATGGCGGACGTCCAGTCGGCGACGATCCTGGCCCGGTCGAAGCCGTCCTTCACGTCCCGGCTCCAGGATTCCCATGCCGTCCAGTAGGCGGTCAGGCGCTTTTCGAAGGTCTCCGCCAGGGCCTTCTCCTCCGGCGTCAGATAGGTGGATATGTACGCCTTCCACGTCTCGTCGATGCGCCGGCCTTCCTCGGCGATCGACCGGAAGGTTTCCGGCGGGTCCCGGCTGAGGCCCGAGGCCAGGAGGAGGTTGTGCGAGCCGATGGTCTTGACGCCGCCGAGAATCGCGGACAGTTGCTGGAGAGGCATGACGCGGTCCCGGTAGACGGTCGACAGCCCGGCCTCGACCTTCTCCATCCCGTTCAGACCCAGCATGCCGACGAGAACGACCACCGCCGCCATGGCCGAGCAAAGGGCCAGCAGCTTGGTTCCGATACGGGTGTCCTTGCCCAGACTGGTCATCGTTCCGTCTCCACCGGGGCAGAATCCCCGACCACGGCCGGTATCTTGACCGAACGGCCCCACTTTCTCAACGGTCCTGTTGAAGCATCCAGGCGCGATTGACAAGGCGGGGAGTTCCGCTCTAGATCAAAGGCGAGCTTGTTCCCTTCCATCAGGCAGACCGAGGTTTTGGATGATTGCTCGTGCAGTGCCGGCGCTGGTCGCCGTCTCGATGATGTCCGCCGTGGGCCCGGCTTTCGCCAGCGATGTGTCCGACGTGGCCCGTGAACAGAAACTGCCTGTCGAGGTCGTCGAGTCCGTTCTTGGAAACATCGACGCCTTTTTCGCCTCCCCGGAGGCGCCGTCCAACCGGATGACCAGCGGCCTTTTCAAGGAACTGGCGCTCAAGGCCGTGAAGGCCCGGATGGGAAGTCTGGAGGAAAGCGGTCCGGGCAAGGCCTCCGACGCCAGTTCCGAGGAGAAGAACGCGACCTACTCGGTCTCGGCCAAGACCACCCGCCACGAAACCACCGAGACCGGCGAGTGCGTGGACAACAAGGTCACCGCGACCAGCAGCGAGGGGGTTCCGGTGGTGCGCGAGGGGGCCTTCACCTTCGACCTCGCCCATCCCAAGGTCGGCGCGCGTTCCTGGACCATGTCCTTCTGCCGGACCCCGGTGAGCGGCGGGACGGGCTATTCGGACTGGAAGCTGTCCCCGAAGGCCAAATAGGTCACGGAGACGAGATCCATCCGGCCAGAAACCGCTGGGCGGCATCCGCGGGCTGGGGAGTGGAGAACAGGTAGCCCTGGGCCTCGTCGCACCCCATCCCCGCGAGGCGGCGCATCTTCGTCTCGGTCTCGACGCCTTCCGCGATGACCCGGCGGCCGAAGGCGTGGGCGGTCGCGATGATCGCGTGGACGACGGCGGCCTCCTCGGAGCCCTCCCCCATGTTGGCGATCACGCCGCGATCGATCTTCACCGCCCGGACCGGCAATTTTTGCAGGTAGCGGAGGGAGGAGTACCCGGTTCCGAAGTTGTCGATGACGACGCCGACGCCAAGCGTGTCAAGCGATGCCAGCACGGGGGTGATGTGCTGGATGTCCGAGAAGATCGAACTTTCCGTCACCTCGATTTCGAGCATCCGGGGCGCCAGCGACTTCTCCTTGAGACACCGCTCGATCGTCGCGACGAAGCCGGGGATGCGCAGCTCGCGCGCGGTCAGGTTGATGGCGACGCGGACGTCGCCGAACCCCTGGCGTTTCCACAACAGCATCTGGGTGGTCGCCTGGCACACCACCCAACGGGCAACGCGGTCGCTCAAGTCCTCTTCCTGGACCATGGCCGGGATCAGGCGGCTGGGCATCACGAGCCCCAGTTCCGCGCTCTTCCACCGCAACAGCGCCTCGACGCCGACCACCACGTTGCGGACGAGATCGATCTTGGGCATGTAGTACAGGTCCAGCTCATCCCGATCCACGGCGAAGCGGAGGCATTCGCGGATGGCGATCCGGTCCAGTTCGACCGGCGTCAGCGCGTCGCTATGGAACGTGAAGACGCCCTTCCCGGCCTTCTTCGACCGGTACATGGCCCCGTCGGCGTTGTGCAGCAGGGTTTCCGCCATATCTCCGTCGTCGGGAAACAGGGAGATGCCGATGCTCCCGGAAATGTTCGCGGTCGCGCCCTTCAGGCCGAAGGGGCGTTGAAGCGATTCGATCAGGCGATGGCCCAGGGCGGCAACGGACGCCTTGTCGTCGACCTCGGGCATGATGACGGTGAACTCGTCGCCGCCCAGGCGGGAGACGACGTCGCACCCGCGCACGGTCCCGAGCATGCGCTGCGAAGCCGCCTTGAGCAGCAGGTCCCCGGCCTCGTGGCCCAGGGTGTCGTTCACGCCCTTGAAGCCGTCCAGATCGATGAACATCAACGCAAGGCGGGCGCCCGATCCGCGCGCGCGGGCCAGCTCGTGCTGGAGCCTCTCGAAAAACTGGCTCCGGTTGGGCAGTCCTGTGAGAAGGTCATGATGGGCCTGATGCCGGATCCGTTCCTCGGCCTTGCGGCGTTCGGCGACTTCCGTCCGCAGGTCGCGGGTGCGTTCCTCGACTTGGTGCTCCAGATTGTCGTGCGACGCGCGCAGGGCGGCCACCGCCCGGTTTTCGTCGGTGATGTCCCTGGCGTCGACCATGAACTGGCGCGAGCCGGTCCGGTCGAGGGGAATGAACGCCATCAGGACTTCGCGGATCTCCATGGTGGACAGGACGATCTTGGCCGGAAGCTGGACGGCGTCGCGGACGAGCTGGTCGATCTCGCTCTTGATCGCGTCGCTGTAGTCCCGTTGCAGCAGGTCCCAGAACGGGCGTCCGACGACCTCGTCGGCATGCTCCATCCGCAGGAGGCGGAGCCCGGCCAGGTTGACGAACTCGATGATTCCGTCGGAGCAGAGGAACATCGAATCGATGGCGTGGTTGACCAGCTCGCGGTAGCGGGTCTCGCTGCGCAGGATGGCGCGGGCGGAATTCAGATTCTCGCTGATGTCGCGGCCGATCACGAGCAGAGCGCCGTCGTCCCCTCCGCCACGGATGCAGCGGAGATGGACGTCCGCCACCGACCAGTCCCGGCGCGCCATGCGCACCGGAACCGGCGCTCTCTCCTCCGCCAGGACGTCGAGGATGTCTCCCCCCAGCTCGTCGCCGTAATCGGGATGCAGCAGATCGGCAAACCGCGTCCCGATGAGGGAGTCTGCCGATTCCGCGCGCAGGAGTTCGACTCCCGCCGGGTTGATCATGACGACCTTGCCTTCCCGGCACACCGCGCACAGGAATGGCGAGAACATGAAATAGCGTTCCCCCCATTCGGCCGGAAAACCGGAAGGTGGCGTCATGTCTAATCCCTGATCCGCTCGATGCGGGCGCCGCAGCTCGCCAGTTTTTCGACAAGCCGCTCATAGCCCCGGTCCAGGTGGTAGATCCGGTTGACGATGGTTTCCCCCTGGGCCGCGAGGCCCGCCAGAACCAGACTCATCGACGCCCGCAGGTCCGTCGCCATCACCTGGGCTCCGGACAGCTTGGGCACCCCCCGCACGATGGCCGACGAGGCGCGGTGGATATTGATCCGCGCCCCCATGCGCGTCAGTTCCGGCACATGCATGAACCGGTTCTCGAAGATCGTCTCCGTGATCATCGACGCCCCGTTCGCCGTCGCCATCAACGACATCACCTGGGCCTGCATGTCGGTCGGGAAACCCGGATAGGGCTCGGTCATCACGTCCACGCCCCGGATATCAGCGTTGGACGCATCCACGTTGAACCCCTTTTCCGTGGGAGTGACGACGATGCCCGCCTCCGTCAGCAGCTTGGTCACCGACGCCAGAAGATCAAGCCTGGCCCCCACCAGCTCGATCTCGCCCCGGGTGATGGCGGCGGCGATGGCGTAGGAACCGGCCTCGATGCGGTCGGGCACCACCGCGTATTCGGCCCCGTGCAGACGATCCACCCCGCGCACGCGGATGGTGTCGGTCCCGATGCCGGACACGTCGGCCCCCATGGCCACCAGAAGATGGGCGAGATCGCAGACTTCCGGCTCGCGGGCGGCGTTGACCAGGACCGTCTCGCCGTCGGCCAGGGCCGCGGCCA
>JADGDA010000014.1 GCA_015228695.1 Alphaproteobacteria bacterium | reverse complement strand
CGGCGGTGGCGGCGGCCTGGGCCTGGGTCAGGACGGCATCCGCGTCTCCGGCCGAGTTGACCAGCCCGTCGGCGGCCGCGTTCCATTTCAGGGCGCATCCGGCGGCCGGTTCGGGCACGGTGAGGTCGACCGTCCCGATCGCCGTCGGCGAACGCTTGAGGGCCAGCGTCACGTCGTCGGCCACCTGCTGGATGGCGGCGGTCTGGTAATCCAGTTCGTCGTTGATCACCTTGGCCCGGAACAGCCCGTTGTCCTGGAAATCGGTGGTGCGGCGGATGGCGAGCCGCCGCCGCAGCGTCACCACCGCTCCCGACGCGGGAGCCGCCGCAAAGGTGACATTGCCGCCCGCGTCGGCTCCGGCCCCGGACACGGCGTAGCCGGAGGATTGAAGCGCATCGGCCAGATAGACCTCCAGGTCGGAGACGAGGAAGATCGCAAACGGATAGGGAAACACCGTCTGCGTCCCGTTGGCCGTGTACTGCGCGCGCGGGGCGGTGTCGCCGATCTGGATGTGGGTGGGCATGGAAAGGACTCCCCGTCAAAGAATGGAGGACAGCGTCATCAGCATCCTGCGGTCCCGCTCGGCCGTGTACGACAGCAGGTTGGTCCGGGTCCTGGCGGTCTGCTGGGCGGTGATCTCGTCGGCACGCAGATCGGCGATCCTCCGTTCGTCGGATTCGTCCCGGCCGGCCGCCTTGGTCAGACCGTCCAGCACCGCGCGCGCGGAGCCGCCGTTCGCGGAGACTCCCATGGCGCCGAAGTCGGCCCGCCGCGCCGCCTGGGCCTTCGCCAGATCGCGCTGGCGCTGTCTCTGATTGATCTCCTGGGTCGCGCGCAGGGCCGCGAGCTGGTTCTGGGCGGTGGCGTCGGCCTGGGCCTGCCCGGCGTCCATCGCCGCCTTCCGGAAACCGAGGTCTCTCGTCGTCTGGATGGTCTGGAGGACCACCGGCAGCGCATGGGTCGCGAAATCGGCCATCTCTATTTCACCTTTTGTTCCACTGACACCGAAAGGAGCGTGCAAGGCAGGGGGGTGGACTGTTCATTCCTCCAGAGGGGGGACGGGCCTCCCCGGTACCAGCCGAGGGCGCGGACGCTGACGTCGGCGGAGACCTTGGCCGGAGCGGCGTCGAGCACCCCCATGGGCAGGGTCCGCAGCGGCACCAGGGTCAACCCGCCGCCGGTGTCCACATAGAACGCGGCGGTTTCGTGCAGGCGGAAGACCGCTCGCACCAGCCGGATCGTCGTGGCCTGGCCCCCTCCTCCGGCGCCGGTGGCCACCGGGGGCAGGGGCTCGATCACATGGGTGAACGGCAGTCCGACCTGCACCGAGGACGCGGCCTCGGCCAGGGTGATGGCTCCGGAGGCGACCACCGCGTCGTCGGCGACCGCGTCGTCGGCCAGCACCTGAACGGTGCGCCCCTCCAGATGACCGAGACCGGTCCACAGGGTCTTCGGGGTCCCGCTGGACCCGCTCAAGGAGGAGTCCATGGCCGCGCCGTCGTCCAGGACCTCGACCAGGGTTGCCTCTCCGCGCAGGACCAGGACGTACACGTCGCCGCCAACGACGGCGACGGAGCGGAACGCGCCGTCCGTGGTCTGGCGGGTCCAGGCGGTGACCTTCTCGGAGCGGTAATTGGTGACCGTGGCCAGGGAGCCGTCGCCCATGACCACGTGCAGCAGTCTGCGGGTGGCGTCGTAGTCCATGTCCCGGGGCATGCTGACCAGATGGTGCGACAGCAGGGCCAGATCGGTGGCCTGATAGGCCTGCTCGACGTCGGCGAACAGGAACTCGCGCAGATCGTTGCCTCCGGCCCCGGCGAACAGGGTCGCCCCGTCCACGTCGCGGGGGGGCACGTAGTGGGTCATGATCGAGCCGACGCGGGTCTGGCGCTTGAGCTGGATCTTGCCCGGAGTGAGCGGTTCCCCGGTCACCATCCACTCGGCTCCCGAGGTCATGACCTGAAGATGACGCCCGGAAAAGACGGCCCGGATCGCGTTGACCTGATCGGACAGCAGGGCGAACTCGATGGCTTCGTCGTCCAGCCCCTCCCCCAGGTCGAAGTTGAACAGGTCCGACGACTTCGACAGCCACAGCCGGTTCGGAAGATCGCGGGAGCCGCCGATGACCATCCGGTCCTGGTGGAACGTGACGGAACGGGGCCACCCGCGCAGGGCGGAGAACGCCTGCTCCTCCCAATCCTTGGTCGCCGCCGTGCCCGACAGGGTTTCCTTGACGTCGGCGGTGATCTGGGTCGCCGAGGTGAAGGCGGTGACCGCCACCTCCTTGCCGGCGATGCGCAGCCGCAGACCGACGTGCCCCGCCTGGAACGTCGCCGCCGAGGCGGTCACGGTGATACTGCCGCCGGTGCCGCTGGGGGTCAGGGTGACGGCGTCGTCGGCGAACTTATGGGTCGGCTGGTGGATGACCCCGTCCTTCTCGTGAAAGACCCACTCGGCGATGGTCCAGGCCGAGTGCGAGGTGCGGGTGATCTTTCGCGGAGAGACCTCGGGATGGACGACCAGCAGGGTGTCGGCGGTCTGGCTCCAGACGATTTGCGGAATCTGCGCCGTGGTCCACGGGGTGGCAAGGGTCGCGGTCTTCACCCCGTCGGTGTGGACGGCCATCTGAAGATCGGTGAAGACCAGCAGATAGCGTTGTTCGGTGTTGAACTCGAACGCGACCAGCCGGCCCGCTCCCGCCGCCGTGTCCACATAGCGCAGACCGGCACGGCGGGTGACGCCGCCGGTCGGCTGGATGAACACGTTGCGCAGGGTCTTGGCCCCGTTCTCATAGGCGGAAAGCTCCATCCGGCCATAGAGTTCGGGCGACAGCTCGCCGTGGGTGAAGTTGGTCTTGGTGGTGACGACCATGCTCATGACCGCACCTGCACCAGCGGGAAATCCTCGATCGCCTTCGGCACCGCCTGCTGGCCGTCGATCAGCTTGGCGCGGCGGAATTCGTCCTCGGCGAGCCTGACCAGAAACTCGGCCCGCGCGGTGCTCTCGGTGAGCGGCAGGCAGAATTCCGCAGCGAGGGAGGCGATCAGCATCTGGTCGAAGAAGGGCGGAAAGGTGCGCTCGTCGGGACGGAACACGTAGGTCAGGGTGATGTCCCCGGAATCGGAATGCAGCCGGTTCTCCACGATCCGGTACATGACCCCGCGCCCGCGCCCCGAGACGCCGGCGGAAAGAACCCGCAGAAAATCGGTGGGGAGCTGGTGGGCATGGGCAAAATCGGCCACCGGCTCGGCCGCCAGCAGGGCGAGGCTCGCCTGCCCGGTGGCGAAGCTCCACGGATGGGACGAGAGCACGGCGTCGCGGATGGACGGATACAGATTCGCCGCGACCTCGGCCTCGGCGGTGCCCTCGTCGAACGAGGCAATGGTGCGCGCGCCGATCTTGAGAAGCGCGCGGGAACAGAGCGCGATGCTGGTCAACGCCATGATCGGGTCTCCGGGGTGAGGGGAAGGGGAAACGGGCCGGTTTCCCGGCCCGCTCCGTCCGTTGCGCCGTCAGTCGGTATCGGTCCCGCCGACGGCGGTCATGTCGGCCACGTCAACGACGCCGCCGGAGTTGCTGGCGACGCGGAAGAGGCCAGCGCCGGGGGTGCCGCCGGTGTCCACGTTGCCGATGATGATGTCGCCCGCGCGCAGCATGTCCGACGCGGCGTTGAAGTAGCCCGACGTGTCCACCGTCGCCGCCGTGTCGGCGGTGGCGTAGTGCCACAGGGTGAAGCCGTTGGCGTAGGCCAGCACGCTCAGGTTCTTGGAAAGATAGGCCATCGGGGGTCCTCCTCAGGAAATGGCGGCGCTGTCGTCGCACTTGATCTTGACGATGCCGGCGTTGTCGATGAGCGCCGCGCCCTGGCTCATCATGTTGTTGGCGAAGAAGGCGGCGCGGTCGCCGTGCCAGGTCACGTCGCTCTTCACGTCCGCCCCGGAGGCGTGGCCGATGGCGGTCCTGTGATAGAGAAAGGCGTCGCGGTGGGTGGTGCTGGCCAGCGGCAGGCCGGTGTGCATGATCCAGACGATGCCCAGCCACTTGCGGCTTTCGGTTCCCCGGAGCCACGGATAGTCCTCGCCGGCGAAGGTGCTTTCCGAAAACTCGGTCATGTTGAGCAGCTCGTTCCACTGGTGGGCGCCGACCACGCCGAAACGCTGGCCGTCGTCGGGAACGTCGGCGTTGTTGAGCGCCTCGAACGCCGACAGCAGCAGCCCCTTGGTGCAGCCGGTCGTGTAGTCGCCGACGGTCACCGTGGCGGTCGCCATGGCGTCGATGATCAACTCGTCGGTCTTGCGCCCGAGGGCGTAGGCTCCGGCGTCGATGATGACCTGGCGCTCGTTGGTGTTGCCCTTCAGATCGTCGAGGGCGTCGATCCAGTCCCCGGCGTAGTAGTCGTAAAGCTGGCACTCGACGGTGCCGTGGCTGGCGTTCATCACCGGCACCTTGCCGTGCCGCGCCTTGGTCGAGGCCGTGCCCTTGCCCACCGTGGTGAAAACCGTGGTCGAGCCCTGGATTTTGTTCTTGCTGCGGACGGTGTTGCGTAGCTTCGATCCCATGCGCTGATAGCTGGCGTGCACGTCCGATTCATAGTGTTTGATGAAGGCGGTATCGACGGTCGTGGACATCTGTCCGGTTCCTTCTTGCCTTGTGGTCGGAGGGACTGCCGCGATCCCGGTGGGATGCGGCGGCGGTTCTGGGCCGAGCCGGAAGGCTCTGGTGGCCAGAAAAGAACGATTCGGGGACTGGAACGGCCCGGTGGTCACGACCCTTTGGGTTGTTTCCCGGGCTGGGCGGAATCAGGTGTTATCGAAACGGAGCGCGCGGACACGGACCCGCGAGGCGCGCGGGCCTCCGGGAGGCTCGGCGCCAGTAAGAACCTGAACCAAGGGGTTCGGCAGCCTACGCGGCCGCCTTTCCGGGAAGGTACTTCCCGGCGGACGGGCTGCTGATTTCTATCGCGGGAGTCGTCGCCGTCTGGACACTGTATCCCGTCATCACGTCAACGGCCACGTCAAGCCGAAGACGAAGCCTCTCCCTGGCCATGAGGCGAATAAGCGTTTCCGCGTTCGGGTCGATGGAGACCTCGCCCCGCTCCCAGCGTCCGATGCTCTGGGCGTCCTTGTGCGTCAGTACCGCCAGTTCGGCTTGCGTGAGGCCCATCTCGGTCCGGAGGAAGCGCAACTCCTTGCCGCTCATAAGGCCGTGACGGCCGATGATCATCAACGCGACCGCCTTGTGTAGGCCGTTGATGTTAGCGATTTCGATCACCTCGTCACCATCGTCATCGATCTTCGGCTCGATTCCGTAAATCAGCACGTTGTCGAGTCCGCACTCGGTGTAATGGTATGGGGTTGTCATGATCATATCCTCTCGTCTACCCACATAACCGTGACGATTTTGATCGACGCCCGGCTGGGAGAAGGGATGAGAACAACACGAAGGGCGCGTCCATGTGAATTCGGGGTGCTGCTCTCCATTGAATAACGAAAAAGACCTTCCCTATCCGTTTCTTTTGGATCCTTATAAACATAGCCAAATTTCAAAACGTAAAGAACGTCACCGATAATTATTTCCCTCTCTTTCATTCGTTCTTTGGCGTGTCCTTTGTATGATATATCAAGGCATTCATCACGCGCATATCGCCTGATGATCTCTGTTGCCTTGGAACATGGCCACGGGTCAATTTTGCTGGAATGGCTCATCAATCAGCGCCTTACCTCCTGTAAAATGTATCACCATGATATGTCGAGAGCAACGGAGAAAAGCAACTTTTTTGCTTCGCGCGCATGACCGGGAGAGGAGGAGCCAAGCGACTCCTCCTCTCCCCCGGTTACGCGGAACCGGGATAAAGCCTCTGAAATCCCTTGCGGACCCGGTCGGAGAAGGCCGGGTCCTTGTCCCGCCAGTAGCGGGGGTCGGCGACCATCTTTTTCAGGCCGTCCTCGGTCGGGGCCTCGCTGTCGCCCGCGCCGCCGCGCATCATTCCGGGTTCGCCGGAGGCCATCATCCGGTGCAGGGCGAGGATACCTTCAAAAGTCGCCCCGAGGGCGTCGAGAACGTCGGGCGGCAGGTTGCCGCGTCCCCAGGCGGAGAGTTGGCGCGAGATTTCCGCCCATTTCTCCTCGCCGCCGAAGTGATCGGTCAGGCGGGACAGGTGCCGCTCGGCGTCGAACTGGGCCGCGAGATCGGCGATGGCCGGCAGCACGCGCTCGGCGGCCAGATCATAGACGAGCTGCGCCTGATCCTGGGTGAATCCGGCCCCGTGCAGACGGCGGTTGACCTCCGGGTCGCTGGACAGGAGCGAGTGGCGGGACTGGATGACGTAGCCCTCGTGGCTGTCGGGAAGACCCGGGAGATGGCTCGTCTCTTCCAGACGGCGTTCCAGGTCCGCGTAAGACCTGAGCAGGGCCTCGATCCGCACCGATCCCCTGTTCTTGTCCCAGAACCGGTCGGGGACGTGGGGGGGCGTCGGAAAAGCCTCGGCGGAGGATGGATCGATCAGATGGGACGGCATGGGTGTGTTCTCCTATTGCAAAGGGGAGCCGGGGATCGTGTCGGGGGTCCGTTCGCGGATCAGCGCGCCGGGAACGCCGAAGGTGCGGCCGAGCCAGCGGGCGGCGGCGGCCATGTCCACGGTCGCGGCGGCCTCGGGCCCCATGGCGCCGACCGCCTCCAGCCAGCTCAGGGTGCTCTGGGCGTCCTGGTGCGCCTGGGCCTGGGCCAGCGGGGCCCGGTACTGGATGTTCACCAAGTGGCCGTCGACCCGCAGGGGCGGGATTTCCCCGCGCCGCCGGAGAATGGCGACGGCCCGCAGGATCAGCGGGGTCAGAAGCTCGGACTGGAGCCGGCCATAGGTCGCGCCCAGGATGCGCGCCATCTCGGCGGCGCGTTCCAGGATCTCCGTGGCGGTCATGCGGGGGCTGGCGATCTGCCCGAGTTGGTCCACCAGCAGGGCATGGCGGATGCGCGCGCGCAGATCGGTGAGCACCAGTTGCGAAATGTCGAACCGCCCCGGAGCCTCCAGGGGGGTCAAGCCGGCCGACCCCACCGCCTTGGGGATGATGGTGCCGGGGATCAGCTTGATGTTGGCCGGGTTGAGGACCCCGTCGTCGTCGGCCTGCCAGATGCCGGTCACCGCGATGGTGGCGTTCTTCAGCACCAGCTCGACGACCTTGTTGGCGGTCTTGATGTCCGGCAGGGCCTTCATCACCGGGGAACGGCCATAGGCCTCTCCCGGCGCCTTGAGCCAGCGGAAGTTGATGAACGGGGACGCCGCGAAGCGCCCCTCCGCCAGAACGACGGCCTCCTTGCCGGGGGCGGAGTCCCAGGCGTCGGCGGCTTCCTCGCCGTTGAGCAGGGCGGTGTAGGCATGGCCGTGGCCCTCCGGGATCACGGCCTCGATCAGGGCCAGGCGCAGGTCCGGATCGTCCTTCGCCCGGCGCAGAAGTTCATCGGACAGGACCGCCTCGGGAAAACGTTCCCGGAGTGCGGCCACGGTCAGCAGGCTGCGCCGGAACGTCACGTCCAGCTTGCCCGTCGTCCCCTCCTCCACCACCAGATCGGCCAGCGGCACGGCGGTGAAGCGGAAGGCGCTGGTCTCGCCCAGCGGCGCTTCCTCGAACATGAGCGAGGCGGTGCCGCAGGTCACCAAGTCCAGGTAGCACTGGTGCATTTCCACCGCGAGGTTGGAGCGGTCCATGTGGGACTGGATGGTTTCGGCGGCCCGTTCCAGGGCCGGGGCCACCGCCTCCCGGTCCTCCGGCCCGATGCCGCGTCCGGGCGCCAGGCCGAACCAGCGCGCCCACGGAGGGGTCAGATGGGCCATCAGGCTGGCGGCGAGCTGGTCCACCGCGTCGGCGGCGGTGCCGTCGAACAGCCGGTCGCCTCCCTTGTCCCCGGCGGAGCCGTGGCGCAGGAAGTCCTGACGTTGGGGCAGGACGTACTCGTAGCACTCCCGCCAGTGGGCTTCCCAGACGGAGCGCCGTTCCCTGGCCTTGTGGTACCGCTTGAGAAGGCGGTCCGCTGCGGTGTCCATGCTCATTCTCCCAGCAGGGTCTTGCGGCCGGGCGTCGCCGGGGGGGCCATGAAGCCGCGGTCGCTGGTGGCGATCAGGCCGGCCCGTCCCCGCCGTTGCCGGTCCATCAGATCCTCGCGCTGCTTGCGTTCCTCCTCGGCCGGGTCGGGTTGGGGCGGCAGCGAAATGGGCGGGGGCGGCGGAGGGGGGGACGGAGCGCTGAAAAAACCTCCCATGGCGGTTCTCCTCGATGCGGTTGCGGAAAAAAGTTCGGCCCGCCTCCGAGGGGGCGGGCCGAGGACATGGTTGTGGCGTTCGATGGATTGTTTGTACCCTAAATGTTCCCAGATGTCAAGCTTATTTTTCCTATCATAGGATTTTTTTCCAAACAAGGGGCGTTCCGGGAGAGGAACCGGAACAGTTGCCAGGGTGTCAACACGCCCCCCGCGTGGATGCCGAGCACCCGCTTGACCGCCTCGACGCAGGTGAACGGCCGCCAGGGCAGGGCGCGGAGGGGCGGCGCCCGGAGAAAGGTTTCGACCACCGCATGACCTTGCTCGCGGTAGAACGCGGCGGGATCGGGTGTCGATGCGGCGGGGTGCAGGGCGACCTCGGTGACGTGGGACAGGGGGTCGAGGACGAGCCGATGCTCGCCGTCGTCCAGGACCAGGAAGCAATGGCGGTATCCCCGCTTCAAAAACCGGAGCCACCACACCCTGGACCCGCCGCAGAACACCACCAGGGCGCGGCGCCAGCGTCCACGCCCCGGTTCCGTTTCCCATCGGTTCCGGGAACGGGCCGGAACGCTGATCATGACGCCACGATTCCCTTGCCCTTGAGGACGGAGGCAAGGCGGTCGAGGGCCTCGCTCCACCGCGCCCAGTCCCGCGCCTGATCCGGACGCCGGGAATCGGGCGGGGCCATCCTCAGGCCATAGCGTTCGAGAACGTCGAGGTGCCACGGCCCGAGCACCCGGCGGCGGCGGAGGCCGGACACCGCCACATGAATGTCGTCCGGATCGCACGGACGCGCGAAGGCCGCGCCCGACGAGTCGAAAACCGCCCCCTCGCGGCGGGCGACATGACATTGACAGAACCAGAACCAGGCCTGCTCGGCGTTGCCGAAAGGCTCGGTCGGGCGCTCGGACAACGGAGCCGGCCGTGACGTGTCGCGTCCCATGGGATTTCCTCCTAACTAGAACAATAGGAGAACGCTAGCGTCACGATGGTGGGAATGTCAACCGAAATATACGATAATATTCCTATTGCGGGGCGTTGTTGGGTGTGTGATCTTGTTTCCATGTTGAGACATGCCGACGTCTGGACCGCGATCGACCGCTTGGCTGCGGCCCACGGGCTTTCGCCCTCGGGGCTGGCCCGGCGCGCCGGGCTGGACCCCACCGCCTTCAACAAGAGCAAGCGCGTGTCTCCCCAGGGGAAGCAGCGTTGGCCCTCGACGGAAAGCGTTTCCAAGATGCTGGCCGCCACCGGCGCGACTCTGGCGCAGTTCGTCGGTTTCGTCGATCCGGTCCGTGGCGGGCCGGCCCGCGTCATTCCCCTGATCGGATCGGCCCAGGCGGGGGAGAAGGGGTATTTCGACGACGCCGGCTATCCCGTGGGCGGCGGATGGGACGAGATTCCGTTTCCCGAGGTCGATGACGCCCACGCCTACGCCCTGGAGGTCAGCGGCGACAGCATGGAGCCGGTCTACCGGGACGGCGACCGCCTGATCGTGACCCCCTCCGCCGGTCTGCGGCGCGGCGACCGGGTCGTGGTCAAGACCGCCGAGGGCGAGGTGATGGTCAAGGAATTGGTGCGGCTCAGCGCCAAGCGGATCGAACTCCGCTCCCTCAACCCCCATCACGAGGACCGGACGTTCGATCTGGCGGATGTCGCTTGGATCGGCCGCGTCTCCTGGGTCAGCCAGTAGGAGACCGGCTCAGGGAACCCATCCCAGTTGGGGCGGACCCTGGTGGGCGGCGTCCCAGACGTACCAGGAAAAATTGTGCCGGGGGGAGTTGCCGGTGTCCTCCGCGATCCAGCGGGGGCGGGTGGTGAGAACCAGCTTGATCCGGAACTCCGGCCGTTCGAAGAGCGGGCGGCGCGTCTTCGCGCAGTCGAATTCATGGCGGAGCAGCATGGCGACCATGCCGCCTCGCGGCAACGCCAGGGCGAGGGCGTGGCGGACGAAGTTCGTGCCGATATGGTACGGGGGATTGGTGACGACGCTGGAGGTTCCCTCCGCCATCGCGCCGCAGGTCAGAAAGTCGAGGCTCTCCCCCGTCGTCGAGGGGTCGATGTCGCTTTCCACGACCGGGTAGCCCGCGCGCCGGAGAACGGCGGCCATCCGCCCCTTTCCCGAGGCGGGTTCCCAGACCGCTCCCCGGAAGCGGACCTTCGCGAGCAGGACTTCCGTGCACCAGTCCGGAGTATAATAGGCGTCGTTGTCCGCCCGCTCGAAACGGAGCTGACGGTACATGGCCGGATCTTTGGTCGGGGCGGGGGTGCGTAGGGCCATTTCACGGAAGGGGGGCTCAGAAGGACCGGTCGCGCAGAAAAGCCGCGACGGCCTGGGCGCGGTTGCCGACGGACAGCTTGTCGTACAAATTCTTCAGGTGGAATTTCACCGTATTGATCGAAATGTCAAGTTTTCCGGCGATCTGGGCATTGGTCAGCCCCCCGGCGAGGGAAGCCAGCAACTCGCGTTCGCGCGGGGTCAAATCGGTGAACGGGTCGTTGGCGAGGCGGGAGACGTCCACGAACGGGAACATCATCCGGCCCGCCGCCACCGCCGCCACCGTTTCCAGAAGCTGGGCCGGAGGGTCCGATTTGGAGCAGAATCCGGCGGCCCCCAACGCCAGCGCCCGCCGGGGCGCGTCCGGATCGGTGGTGCCGGTATAGACGATCACGCGCGGAGGCTCGGGCACGTCCCGCAGGGCCAGCAGCACCCCCCGGCCGTCCAGAAGGGGCATCTCCCACCCGATCAGCCCGACATCGAACCTCGTCTCCCGGACGGCGCGCAGAAAGTCCTCGCCATCGGCGGTCATCGCCAGCAGGGAAAATCTCTCGTCCGTGGCGAACAGCTCGGCCAGCCCGCTTCGCAGCAGCGGACTCTTCTCGGCGACGACGATCCCGACCGTGCGCTTTTTGTGCCCTGCCATGCCCCTGACGATACACCAATTCCGGAGCGGCGGAAAGCAGACAAGACCTTGCGCCGGGGGGCGAGGCATGGCACAACATCGGCGAGGATCGAGCGGGTCCGGCGGGGTCCGGGACCGGATATCATGGAGGTGGGGCATCATGCCGCAGCGCGTCAGCAAGGCCGTTTTTCCCGTCGCCGGAATGGGGACGCGGTTTCTTCCCGCGACCAAGGCCATGCCGAAGGAAATGCTTCCGGTGGTGGATAAGCCGCTGATTCAGTACGCGGTCGAGGAGGCCCAGGAAGCCGGGATCGAGCACTTCATCTTCGTCACCGGGCGGGGCAAGTCGGCGTTGGAGGATCATTTCGACTCGGCTCCCGATCTGGAGCGGACCCTCAAGGAACGCGGCAAGGTGGACCTGATCGAGGCGGTGACCAGTTGGATGCCGAAATCGGGGCAGATTTCCTACACCCGCCAGCACGAGCCCCTCGGGCTGGGCCATGCGGTGTGGTGCGCGCGCGATCTGGTGGAAAACGAGCCCTTCGCCGTCATCCTTCCCGACGATCTCATCCTGGCCAAGGTGTCCTGCCTCAAGCAGATGGTGGACGTACATGCCGAGACCGGCGGCAACGTGGTCGCGGTGATCGACGTCCCCCCCGAGCACACCCGCCGCTACGGCATCCTCGACGTGGAAGCCGACCACGGCCGTCTGGTGCGGGCCAGGGGGCTGGTGGAAAAGCCCGATCCGGCGGTGGCGCCGTCCACCATTTCGATCACCGGGCGCTATATCCTGCATCCGGCGGTGTTCGAGTATCTGAACAAGCAGGCCGCGGGCGCGGGCAACGAAATCCAGTTGACCGACGCCATCCAGGCGACCATGGGCCGCATTCCGTTCCACGGTCTCCGTTTCGACGGGCACCGCTTCGACTGCGGCGACAAGGTGGGGTTCCTCCACGCTAACATCGCCTACGCCCTGGAGCGGCCGGGGATGCGCGAGCAGGTCATCGAGATGCTGCGGTCGTTCCAGTCCCAGCTCTGAAGACGGGAGGCTCCGGCCCATGCGTGTCGCCATGATCGGAACGGGCTATGTGGGCCTGGTGTCGGGAACGTGCTTCTCGGAGTTCGGCGTGAACGTCGCCTGCGTGGACAAAGACCGGGACAAGATCGCCCGTCTCCAGCGCAACGACATCCCCATCTACGAGCCCGGCCTCGACGCGCTGGTCGAATCGAACGTCAAGGCGGGCCGCCTGTCCTTCACCGTCGATCTGCCGTCGGCGGTGGCGGGGGCGGACGCGGTGTTCATCGCCGTCGGCACCCCCAGCCGGCGCGGCGACGGCCATGCCGATCTGTCCTATGTCTACGCCGCGGCGAAGGAAATCGCAGCCGCCATGACCGGCTACACGGTGGTGGTGACCAAATCCACGGTTCCCGTCGGCACCGGGGCCGAGGTCGAACGCATCATCCGCGCCGAGCGGCCGGACGCCGATTTCGACGTGGTGTCCAATCCGGAGTTCCTGCGCGAGGGATCGGCCATCGACGATTTCATGCGCCCCGACCGCGTCGTGATCGGAGCCACGACGGAGCGCGCGCGCGAGGTGATGCGCAAGCTCTATCGGGTTTTGTACCTGATCGAGACGCCGATCCTGTTCACCTCGCGGGAAACCTCGGAACTGATCAAGTATGCCGCCAATACCTTCCTCGCGACCAAGATCACCTTCATCAACGAAATCGCCGACCTGTGCGAGGCGGTGGGCGCGGATGTGCACGACGTGGCCAAGGGGATCGGCCTCGACGGCCGCATCGGGCGCAAGTTCCTCCATGCCGGTCCCGGCTATGGCGGGTCGTGCTTTCCCAAGGACACCCTGGCCCTGGTGCGGACCGCGACCGCGTGCGGATCACCCCTGCGGATCGTCGAGACGGTGGTGGACGTCAACGACCGGCGCAAGCGGCGCATGGCGCAAAAGATCGTCGATCTCTGCGACGGCTCCGTGGAGGGAAAAGTGGTCGCCGTCCTCGGGGTGACCTTCAAGCCCAACACCGACGACATGCGCGACGCCCCCAGCCTGGACATCATTCCCGCCCTGCAAAAAGCCGGAGCCTCCGTCCGCGCCTTCGACCCCGAGGGCATGGACGAGGCCAGGAAAATGCTGGACGGCGTCGTCTGGTGCGAAAACGCCTACGACACCATGATCGGCGCCGACGTTCTGGCCGTCATCACCGAGTGGAACGAATTCCGCAATCTGGACTTCGAACGCATCAAGTCCCTGATGAAGACCCCCCGTCTGGTCGACCTGCGCAACGTCTACAATCCCCACGACGTCGCCGCCGCCGGATTCCGCTACGCCGGCATCGGGCGCGGCGCGCCCGTCACGAAATGATATGCGCGGCGCGCTTACCGCGTATCGATGGGGGCGGCGCGTAGGGTTCCTTCTTTTCCGCCGACCGCGTCCAGGTGACGGGTCAGGGGTTTCAGCGTGTCCGACAGCCGTTTGAGATCCGCCAGGGCGGCGCGGGCTTCGCGCGCGGAAAGGTCGATGGGAAGCTCTTCCCCCGACAGGGCCTGGGCGAGGAGTTCCGCGAACGGCTTGGGGCTGGGGAACGGGGTCAGCCGGATCGGCTCGTCGGGAAGGATTCCCGCGGCCTTGCGCGCCTCCTCGACGGCGGTGTCGAGGCCGCCCAGGGCGTCCACCAGCCCCACCCGCAGGGCGTCGGTCCCCGAGAACACCCGGCCTCGGGCGATCTGATCGACCTGTTGCAGGGTCAGGGACCGGCCCGCCGCCGCCTTGGCCGTGAAATCGGCGTAGATGGTGTCGAGCATGGCCTCGAAGCGCGCCCGCTGCTCCGGGGTGAAGTCGCGGTTGGAACTCCACATGGGGGCGTTGGCTCCGACGTGGACCTCGCCCCAACGGACGCCCAGCTTGTTCCAGAAATCGCGGAGCACGAACTTGCCGGCGAAGACTCCGATCGAACCGGTGATCGTGCCCGGCTCGGCGATGATCCGGTTGGCGGGCATGGCGACGAAATAGCCGCCCGAGGCCGCCACGTTGCCCATGGTGACGATCACCGGCTTGCCCTTTTCCCGGGCGCGCTTGACCTCGCGCCAGATGGCGTCGGCGGCGACGTAGTCCCCTCCGGGGCTGTCCACCCGGAAAACGATGGCCGCGACGTCCTCGTCCTTGGCGGCATCGGCAAAGGCCTTGGTCAGGGTCTTCGCGCCCATCACCGCATCGTCGGCGACGGAGTTGAACTGGCTTTCCCCCCGTCCCACCGTGCCGATGCCGTGAATGAGCGCGATCTTGCGGGCGTGGGACGGCGGCGGCTCCCGGTGGGCGTGATAGGTCCGCAGGCTGACCGGCTTGGCCGTTCCGGCGGCTTCGCGGAGCACCGTTCTCATCTCGTCGAGATAGCCGAGCTGGTCCACCAGCTTGGCCGCGCGCGCCTCCCCGGCCGGTAGCGGCGCGTTGTCGATGGCCGCGCGCACCGCCTCGGGTTTCAGGCCCCGCCGTTCGGCGATATCCGCGATGACGCGCTCCGACCACGACGTCAGGAGCTTGTCCAGGGTCTCCCGGCCGTTGGCGGAAAAGTCGGTCGCGGTGAAAATCTCCGGGGCCGATTTGTATTCGTGACGGGCGGAGAACACCGGGACGATCCCCAACGAATCGAGGGCGGTTCGAAGAAACGGGGTTTCGGCCACGAATCCGGTCAGTCCGAGGTCCCCCGAGGGCTGCAACCAGACCTGATCGAAAGCGGTCGCGATGTGGTAGGAAACCGTGCCGCCGAAGGAAGGGGAGAACAGATAGGCGGGCTTTTTGGCTTGGCGGAAGCGGGCGACCGCCCGGCGGATCTGCTCTGCCTGGGCCATGCCGATGGGGGCGTCCCCGATCCGGGCCTCCAGGGCGGCCACGCGGGGATCGGTCGCGGCCCGGTCCAGGGCCTCGATCAGGTCACCGATCGGGACATGATCGTACATTCTGTACCATCCGAACGGGGTATCGGGCGTTCCCTCGGCGACGCCCTCGTCCAGGTCGAGGGCGAGGACGAAGCGGTCGGGAAGGGCGGGCTCCCTCTTCGCCAGCAAGACCGCTCCTCCGGCCGTCAGCAAAAGGCCCAGCGCGCCGAAGACGGCGAGCACCACCAAAACGGCACGTCCTAATCTGCGCATGGGCCGAACTCCGGGAAGGTCAACGGGTCGTCAGTTCCAACATGGCAGCCACCACGTTGTCGGCGCCGGTGGCGATCTGTCCGATGGTGGAGTTCAACATGTAACAGGGAGTGGTCACCAGTTTGGCGGCTTTGTCCACCACAACCTCGCCGTGTCCGGCGGTCTTGTGGCGGGCGCCGAGCTTTTCCAGGGTGGCGGCGGTTCCGGAGTCGCTGCCGATGGTCAGTTCGACCCCGCCCAGAACCTTTGCCATGATCGCCGGCGAGATGCACAGGGCCCCGATCGGCTTGCCTGCGGCGCGGGTTCCCTTGATGGCCTTCTCGACGTCCGGGTTGACCGTGCAGTTGGGGCCATCGAAGGCGAAGGAGGACAAATTCTTGGCCGCTCCGAAACCGCCGGGAAAGACGATGCCGTCGAAGGCGGCCGGGTCGTAGTCGCGCAGGGGCTTCACGTCGCCGCGGGCGATCCGGGCGGACTCGACCAGGACGTTCCGGCTTTCATGGCTTTCCTGACCGGTCAAGTGATTGATGACGTGGGCCTGGGGGATGTCGGGGGCGAAGCACTGATAGGACGCCCCCCGGCGATCCAGGGCCAGAAGGGTCAGCACGGCCTCGTGGATTTCCGCGCCGTCGTAGACTCCGCAGCCGGAAAGCACGACCGCGATCCTGGGTTTGCCCGTCATGATGGGAACTCCTCTTGCCGGGGGCGGGCTTGGCAGAACGCCGGGTCCGCCCTATGTTGAACGATGCACGCCATCTCCGGGAGACGATGATGCCCTACGCGTCCGTCCACGCCAAGCTTGAGAACCATTTTGCCCGTCTCACCAAGCTGGAGGATGTCGCCGCCTTCCTGGACTGGGACACGGCGGCGATGATGCCGCCGGGGGGAGCCGGGAGCCGGAGCGAGCAGACAGCCGCCCTGAGGGCCGCGCACCACGAGCTTCTCTCCCGTCCCGAGGTCGGTTCGTGGCTGGACGAGGCCGAGGGCATGGGGGCTCCGGAACCCTGGTCGGCGGCCAACCTGCGCGAGATGCGGCGGCGGTGGACCCACGCGACGGCGGTGCCCTCGGACCTGGTGGAGGCGCTGGCGCGGGCCGAATCGGTCTGCGAGACCACTTGGCGCGAGGCGCGGGCGCGGTCGGATTTCGCCATGGTCAGACCCAGGCTCGCCGAGGTGCTCGGTCTGGTGCGTCAGGTGGCGCGGGCCAAGGCGGAGCGGCTGGGCGGCTCCCCCTACGAGGCCCTCCTCGACGCATACGAGCCGGGGGGGCGGTGCGGGCGCATCGACGCCGCCTTCGCGGAATTGGAGGCGTTCCTCCCCGGTTTCATCGCCCAGGCCCTGGAGCGGCAGGGCGGACCACCCAAGGTTCCGCCCGGCCCGTTCCCGGTGTCCCTCCAGCGCGAGCTGGGCCTGCGCCTGATGGGGGTGCTCGGATTCGACTTCGAACGCGGACGGCTGGACGTCAGCCACCACCCGTTCTGCGGCGGCGCCCAGGACGATGTGCGTATCACCACCCGCTACGACGAGGAGAATTTCACCTCCAGCCTGATGGGGGTCCTCCACGAGACCGGCCATGCTTTGTATGAGATGGGGCTGCCCATGGAATGGCGCTGGCAACCGGTGGGGCGGGCGCGGGGGATGAGCGTGCACGAAAGCCAGTCCCTGCTGTTCGAGATGCAGGCCTGCCGCTCCCGCCCGTTCCTGACCTTCGCCGCGCCGTTGATGCGGGAGGCCTTCGGCGGCGAGGGACCGGCATGGGACGCGGACAATCTCTACCGCCTGTATACCCGGGTGCGGCCCGACTTCATCCGCGTCGACGCCGACGAGGTCACCTACCCCGCCCATGTCATCCTGCGGTATCGCCTGGAGCAGGCGCTGGTGGGCGGCGCCATGGAGGTCGACGATCTGCCGGCCGCCTGGGCGGAGGGGATGGAGCGTCTGCTCGGCATCGTTCCCCCGGACGATGCCCGGGGCTGTCTTCAGGACATTCACTGGTACGCCGGAGCCTGGGGCTATTTCCCGACCTATACCCTGGGAGCGATGACGGCGGCGCAACTGTTCGACGCCGCGTGCCGCGCCGACGCCGACGTGCTGCCGGGGATCGGGCGCGGCGATTTCTCCCCCCTTCTGCGGTGGTTGAGGGCGTCCGTTCACGGCAAGGGCTCGTCCCTGTCCACCGACGAGCTGCTGACCCAGGCCACCGGCCGTCCGCTGGACCCCTCGGTCTTCGAAAGCCACCTGCGGCGGCGGTATCTGGGATAGGACCCCGTCCGGGTCAGGAATGTCCGAATCTGAAGGGTCCCCCGTCCGGGTCGAGGTCGTGGGGAAGCTCCTCGCGGAGCTGATCGAAGTCGGCATAGATCAGGTCGAGGTCCGGCAGATCGGGCGAGGTGACCCGGAGGGTCCCGTCCGGAAGCGGCTCGACATCGACGGCGATGGACAGGGCTCTTTTGCGGAAACAGGAGAACTCCCGGTACAGCACCGGGTCCGGGACGTGGCGGAGGAAAAGACGGACGGGGGCGGACAGGGGCGGGGTCATGACGCAGTCTCCACCCGCCCGATCCTACCCGCGCCCCGAAGGGAGTCAACCGTCATCGTGGCGACCATCATCATGGCCGCCTCATCGCGGCCTTGCCGGGATGCCCGTGGCCGTGGCGCCGTCGGCGACGTCGGCGACCACCACCGCTCCGGCGGCGATCAGGCACCCCCGGCCGATGCGGAGTCCCTCGATCACGACGCAGCCCGTGCCGAGGTGGCTGCCGTCGCCCACCGTCACCCCGCCGGACAGGGTGGCTCCGGGGGCGATGTGGACGTGATCGCCGATGCGGCAGTCGTGATCGACGCCGGCGCGGGTGTTGACGATGGTCGAGACGCCGATGCGGCATCCCGGCTGAATCACCGCTCCGGCCATGATCTGCGCCCCCTCCCCGATCTCCACCTCGGGTCCGACCACGGCGGTCGGGTCCACCACGCGGGCGAACCTCCACCCCCGCCGCGCCCATTCCCCATGCAACTGCATGCGAGCCGATCCGGGCCGCAGCATGCCAAGACCGTTGACGAGGTCGATGGAGGCGTTATCGTGCCGCGCCAGTTCGTCCTCGCCGCCCAGGATCGGCGCTCCCAGCACGGCCGCCGTTTCAAGGGCCGGGTCGGCGACGACGCAGCCGATGACGGGAATGTTCAGGCGCCGAAGGGTGGCGACGAGCACCTTGGCATGACCGCCCGCTCCCAGTACGATCACGGGGCGGCCCGTCGTGCGGTCGGGGGGGTGGCGCGACATGTCCGCTCCTTTCGCTCGCGGAAAGCATACACGGATTTTTCCCGAGGGGTACCCCGATCCCATGACGGGGCTCCAGGAAGCGAAGAAGGGATTCGCACGTGCTGTATGTGGTTCACTGCGTGGATGCGGAAGGTCCGCTTCACGAGTCCGTCGAAGCGACGTTCGAGCGGCTGCACTCCATCTTCGGGGTGCATCTGAAGCCGAGTGCGTCCGTTCTCAAACAGCTTCAGCAAGGGCGCCACGACTTGGGCGACCGCGAACTGGAGCGGCAGGTCGCGCGCATGCTGGACCCGCGTCTGCTCGCCTGCCTCGGGGACTGGACGGCGGTCGAGGCCATGCTGGACCGCATCGACCGGGAGGACCTGCGCCACGCCGTCCCCGACCGCCGGGGAGGAGGGTGGACCATAAGCTGGCATTGCCTGGCCCACCACGGTTTCAATCCCGCCCTCAACCCGCGCCGGCGCGATCTCGGCGTCCACAACGTCTTCGACCGCTACGTCGAAAGATATGGCTTCGACGGCCCTCTCGATCGCATCCACTGGCACTTCCATCCGATTCCCTTCACCCGGCAGGCCAATCATTGCGCCACCCATTACCTGACCGACCCGGTGATCTTCGAGATCATCTCCCGCCGCGTCCTGGAGCGGACGTGGTTCCCCTGCGTCAACCGCCCCGGCCTCAACGTCGAGCGACCGGACAGCCATTGGTTCCTGGAGCAGTGGATGCCCTATGACATGGGCAACAATAATTTCGACTGCGATTCCGGCCAGCCCGATCTGGTGATGGGGCGGTGGGGCGATTGGCGGCGGGCTCCCAGGGAGTGGGTCGTCTACCATCCCCACCACGACGACTACCAGCGCCCCGGCCAGTGCCGCCGCGCCATCGCCCGCTGCCTGACGCTCCAGGCCCGCTATCACGCCATCACTCCGGCGGAGGTGGAGGCCGCCTTTACCGCCGCCGGGACGGGGCCGGTGGTAATGGCGTTCACCAACCACGACTTCCGCGACCTGGAGCCGGGCATCCGCGAGATGCAGGGCTGGTTGTCCGAGGCCTCCGCCCGTCATCCCGAGGTCGAATGGGTCTATGCCGATTCGGCGACGGCCATGCGCGGCGCGTTGGGGCACGGCGATGCGCCCCATGCCCGGTTCGATCTGAGCCTCGCGCCGACCGCCCAGGGCGGCCACCGCCTCGATGTCCGCCTCGACCGCGATCCCTTCGGCCCCCAGCCCTGGCTGTGTCTGTTGAGCCGCGAGGGCCGCGTCCTCCACGACAATCTCAGCTTCGACCTGGAGCCCCGCTCCTGGTTCTACACCTTCGACGAGGAGACCCTGCCCATCGGCTCCGTCGCCCTGATCGGGGTGGCGACCAACACCGCCAACGGACGCACCAGCGTCTCCACCATCGACCCGGCGTCCGGCCTGCGGCGCGACGCCTTCTATAACTGATACCGGCGCGCACAATGTCTGGCACATCATCCAACTTGCGCGCCGGTATCAAGCGGCCATTGAGGCCGCGGCCAAGCGACCGAAGGGTCGCGCCCGGCGAGGGCAATACGGCGAGTCGATTTATCGGCTCGCCGGTATGATGTCCCTTTCGGTCTTCGATCACCGGCCGGAGGGCCGTTTTCGCCGGCTGCTGCTGCTGTCCCACCGGTTTCAGATCGAGGGGGCGGAGAGGGACGCCCTCGTCGTCACCAACGACTGGCTGACGTGGCGGCTCTGTCTGGCCGGGAACCGTCCGGTGGCGCATGTGGAGGGGTTCATGGCCGACTGGCCCCCCGAGCGCGGCGACCCCGACGGGTTCTACCAGCGCCACGGGAGCTGGATGATGGAGGACGGGCGTGATCCGACGCTGTTCGACGGCATCTCCCTGGGCAAGCAGTTCAACGGCCATGTGGTTCTGATGCGCCACCTGACGGAGCGTTTGTGGCACGCCCTGGACGCGGTGTGCCGACGTTACGGGCCGGAGGAGATCGTGCTGGTGGGGCTGCGGGTCGAGTACGGTTTCTTCGACGCCGAGTGTTCCCGGCTGTTGGCCCGGGCCCTGGCGGAGCGGCACGGGGCCCGTCTGATCGACCGTCTGCAACCCGACCCCGACGGCCCGGGGGTCTTCGCGGAAGCCGTCTCGCGGGCGGTCGCTTCCGCCGAGACGGGGTGGAAGCCGCGCCTGCGCCGTCTCTATGGCCTGACGGTCGAGGGGCTCAGTCTCGCCGCCGCCGCGATCCGGGGCCGCAAGCCGAGGGTCTTTCTGCTGCTCAACTGGATCGGCGTGCGCAATCTGATCCGGTTTTTCGACGGCGGGGGGGCGACGCCGCTGCTGCTGGCGGAGCAATGGCCGAAAACGCCCGGGTTCATCGGTCAATGCCTCCGCAAGGGGGTCCTTCTCGCCCGTCTGCCCGAAAGCGCGCTCACCCGGTCCGACCGGGACGCCGTGGCCGCCATCGAGGCCCGCT
>JADGDA010000149.1 GCA_015228695.1 Alphaproteobacteria bacterium | reverse complement strand
CTCTTGCAAGGTCAACTCATTAGCGGTGCCAAAACGGGAAATAACCTCGTCGTAGGTGGCAATCGCTTCTTTCGGCTTCCCCTCCCTTCCCAAGGTCGCCCCTTTGTTATACAGCGCCTTGGCGACCTGCTCTTGTAAAGTTGGCTCATTTGTCGTGCCAAAGCGGGAAAGAATCTCGTTGTAAGCGGCAATCGCTTCTTTCGGCTTCCCCGTCGTCCCCAATGTAGCCCCTTTGTTATACAGCGCCATGGCGACCTGTTCTTGCAAGGCCGGCTCATTTGTTGTGCCAAAGCGGGAAAGAATCTCGTTGTAGATGGCAATCGCTTCGTTCGGCTGTTTCTCCCTTCCTAAGATAGCCCCTTTATCGTACAGCGTCTTGATCACCACCTCACGCAAGTTCGGGGCGTTATTCGTACCAAAGCGCGAAAGAACCTCATTGAGGACGACGATTGCCTCTTTCGGTTGATTCAACTGCCAGAGCGCACCGCCCTTGTTGTACAATGCCTTGGCTACCTGCTCTTGCAAGATTGGATCGTTTATTGTACCAAAGCGGAAAATAACATCGTCGTAGACGACAATCGCCTCTTTTGGCTGGCCCGAGTTCTTAAGGGCACATCCTTTATTGATCAAAGCATCGCCCACCAGTTCGCGCAAGGCCAGTCCATCGGAGGTTCCAAAGCGGGAGAGAAGCTCGCCGTAAACGGCAATAGCCTCGTTCGGTTGCTTCATCGTCTCTAGGATCGTCCCTTTGTTGTACAGCGCCTTGGCTACCCAATGGCGCAAGGTCGGCTCACTGGTGGTGCTGAAGCGGGAAAGGATCTCGTTGTAGGCGATGACCGCCTCTTTTGGCTGACCCAACGCCTTGAGAGCAACGCCTTTGTTGTACAGTGTTCTGGCCACATATTTGTGCAGAATCGGATTGCTGGAGGCCCCGAAGCGGGAAAAAACCTCATCGAAGGCGATGATCGCCTCTTTCGGCTGATTTGCCTTCCCGAAAGAAACTCCCCTTTCGAGCAGCGCGCGGCCTCTCAGGTACGAGAATGGGCCGAAGGAGGAAACGCCTTTGATCCACGCATCAATCTTTTCGCTCGTTTCCTTGCTGGCGCTGAAGTGGCTGATGCAGATCGAAGCGACCGCGAGCAGAATGCAGAGCGCGGCGAGGGCGTATGGCAGACCGGCCAAGCTTGGGCGATTCATTTGTGGAAATCCGGTCGCGTTGCAAGAATAAGTTTCTAAACACACCTTACTGGAACTCCGGTGACAGTGCATCAATAGACTGCCATCGCAAGCTGGAATCCAGAACCGGAGACGACCGCAAGCCGCCGCAACTCCCCCGTTGTTTTCATGTCCGCCTTCGCCCGCCCCAACACATCGGGACAAGGCCACGGCGCGGGGTCTTACCCGCGCCGGAGGCTCTGGACCGTCGTTTCCAGGGCGGAGAGGAAGCGGGAGCGGTCTTGGGGGGTGAAAGAGGGGACTCGGCTCGTCATTTCCCCGGTTTCGCGCAATCCGGTCATCAGATTGCGCACCGCCAGGGTCATGCCGATGGCCTCCTCGGAGAACGGCTTGCCGTTGGGGGCGAGCACCCGCGCCCGTTTGTCCACGCAGCGGGAGGCCAGGGGGATATCGGCGGTGACGACGACGTCGCCGGGACCGGCGCGCTCCGCGATCCAGTCGTCGGCCGCGTCCGGCCCCTCGGCGACCAGAACCTTTTCCAGCAAAGGCTGATCGACCGGAAACCGCAGCCATTGATTGCTCACCAGGAAGACCTTCTCGCCGTGGCGATGGGCGACCTTCATGACCTCGTCCTTGACCGGACAGGCGTCTCCATCAACGTAGATGGGAATGGCTGGGACCTTTCCTTGACCGGGTCTTTCATCCGGGAAGACCGGGGACGAAGGTTACACCATGGCCGCCGCATCTTCCACCGGAACACGAGCCGGAACAGGAATCGGCCGTCGGGGCGGGAGGGGGCTGGAACACCTTGAACAGCCCGGCGCCCCTGGGGCCGGACCCTTCGATCTCCCGGCAGGCATCGACCAGGGCCTTCCGCGCCCTGGCGATCACCGCCTCCTCGTCTCCGTCCGCCCAGTCGAGGCCGGAGAGAGTCAGGCCGAAGCGTTTCATGATGTGCAGACGGTTGACGTCCACGAACCGCTGCTCGAAGGGAACGGAAAAAAAGGCCAGGAAGTCCTCGGCGGACGACAGGCGGGACAGACGGGTCATCAGATCGCACATGGGACGCTCCCTTGCTCGAAAGAGGCGGCGTGGAACCGGCGCAGCTCGTTCGTCGTGGGCGGGCGCTTGGCGCCCTCGGCCAGCCGGCGGACACAGGTCAGAATGGCGCGCCCCTGCCGGGGGCCGACCGCCAGCCCGATCTCGGCGCAGGCCCGCACCACCGCCGACAACCCCGAATGCTTGCCGAGAACCAAGCGGTGCTCCCGCCCCAACTCGGCGGGGTCGATGGATTGGTAGTTGCGGCGGTCCTTCAGCAGCCCATGCACATGAATGCCGCTTTCATGGGTGAAGACGGCATCGCCGACGATGCTTTTGCTCGGCGGCACCGGACGGCCCGAGGCGTTCGCGACCAGTTCGGACACCGCCCGCAACCGTTTGAAGTCGATTCCGGTCGAACGGCCATGGAGCCGGGACAGGGCAACGGACACTTCCTCCAGGGGCGCGTTGCCCGCCCGCTCGCCCAGGCCGTTGACGGTGGTGCTGACATGACTCGCCCCCCCGAGGACCGCCGCGAGGGAATTGGCGGTCGCTAGCCCCAGATCGTCGTGGGCATGGATTTCCAGTTCCATCCCGGTCGCCGCCCGCAGACGGGAGAACAATGCATGGGTGGAGAAGGGGTCCATGAGTCCCAGGGTGTCGGCGAAGCGGAACCGGCGCCCCCCTGCCCGCTCCACCGCCTCGATCACCCGGAGCAGAAAATCGGGATCGGCCCGCGAGGAGTCCTCGCCCCCCACCGCCACCTCCAGGCCGAACCCACGGGCGATGGACACCAGCCGCCCGATCTCGGCCAGCACCCAGGCCCGGTCCCGCATCAGCTTGCGGTCGATCTGCTGATCGGAAACGGGAATGGAGAGGTTGATCATTCCCACCCCGCACGCCGCCGCCGCCGCCACGTCGGCGTTGCGCATCCGGCACCAAGCGATGGGACGGGCGGACAGGCCGGCGCGGACCACGGCGCGGATGCCTTCCCGCTCCTCCGGCCCCATGACCGGAATCCCGACCTCCAGTTCCGTTACCCCCGCGCCGTCGAGGGCACGGGCAATGGCGACTTTCTCCTCGAGGGTGAACGCGACCCCGGCCGTCTGCTCGCCATCGCGGAGGGTGGTGTCGTTGACGATCACATGGACGCCCATTCCGCCCTCCCTGAAAAGAAACAGCCCTCGCCGGGCGCGCTCCGCGCTTGGCCGCAGCCTCAATGGCCGCTGGTTTCACGCACGGCGGGTCGGCCGTAAGGCCTGTGTTGAACTCAACAGAAGGATTTGCCGCAGCCGCATTTCTCCGTGGCGTTCGGATTGTCGAAGGTGAACCCGGCGCCCTCCAGAGTGGACACGAAGTCGATGACCACCCCGGTCAACAGGGGACGGCTGTCGGGATCGATCAGCACCTTGACCTCGCCGAACTCCACGACGTGATCATCGGCGCGGGCCTCCGCCTCCAGGGCGAGGGCGTAACGCAGCCCCGAACACCCCCCCGACTGGACCATGACCCGCATCCCGGTGGGCTTGTTCGCTGCGCCGGCCATGGCGCTGCGGACCGCATCGACAGCTTTTTCCGTCAGTGTCAACATCTCCCGATCCTCCTTGCGATGACATCCGCAGGGATGATGAGCAAAATCCGTTCCAGTCACGAAAGGCTTGGGATGCAAGGCCTTATGAAGGAATGGGGATTGTCCGGCTTCGGACACTCAAAGCGGACTGTCGGGAACCCGACACCCGGATTTAGCGGGAGGAATTTGAATCGAATGAATCGGCATTGAAACGGCATCGTTCAAAGCGCATCCTATTTTACATTTCCACCCAGGAGAATTGACCATGCTCGCCGCGTTCGCCTCCAGGAACCAGGAGGGAGGCCGTTATGACCGCGCATGAGCACGGCCTTCCCCCCGATGAGATCAACCGGTTGAAGAAAAGGGCCACGGCCATGTCCCTGGCCGTGGGGGGAGTGATGCTCTTTCTGAAGGTCGGGGCGTGGGTTGTCACGGATTCGATCAGCGTTCTGACCTCGTTGATGGATTCGGTTTTTGACAATGCGGTCGGACTCATGAATTTTTGGGCGGTTCGCCAAGCCTTGCGCCCAGCGGACCGTTTTTTCCGTTTCGGATTTGGGAAGGTGGAACCTTTGTCCGCCCTTGCGGAGTCGGTGTTCCTCGTTGGCGTGGCCATCATGATCGTTATCGAGGCCATTGAACGCTTCGGCCATCCATACCCCGTCGCCAATACGGATTGGGGCATCGGGGCCATGGTGGGCGTGATCCTTCTGACCGGGAGCCTCGTTCTTTACCAGCGGCATGTCATCCGGTTGACCGGATCGCTGGTTGTCCGCGCCGACTCGCTTCACTATTCGACGGATATCGTGACGCATATTGGCATTATCGCGTCCCTGGTTCTGTCGGGAATGATTGGGGCGGTGTGGGTGGACCCCACGTTTGCGGTCGGTATTGCCCTTTACCTCGTCTGGAACGCCAAGGGAATCTTCGTCGAATCGCTGGGAGTTGTCCTCGATCGCGAGTTGACCGTGGAGGACCGGCACAAAATCCGGGACATCGCTCTGTCCCATCCGCAGATTCACGACGTCCACGATTTGCGCACGCGCTCCGCCGGAAGACAGATTTTTATTCAGCTTCATGTGGAGATGGACCCGGATCTGCCGCTGCGCGACGCCCATCGGTACGCGGAGGAAACCATCGACCGCATCCTTGACGCCTTTCCCGACGCGGAAATTCAGGTTCATCAGGAACCCACGGGCCTGCCCCGTCATCGCTCCTGGTGCCAAAAAGCTGGCCTTCCGCCCGCCGCCTTTCCCGGAGAGTATGGAAAACACGGTTAATATCTGCAAAACGTATGTACACGAATTGTGAGAACACAATAAATAGACTCATTATAAGAGATACATAAATGAATATCTACTCCGACATAAGCAAAGCGCGTCTTGTACATGTTGGCTGGGAGCTTGGGCTCGAACGCCTGCTCTCGGGGTACAAGGCGTTGCAAGACCCGAAAATTCACGCGGAATGCGGCCTGGGCCGATGGATACGGGAGAGGGGGCAAGCCAAATACGAATCCTACGGGGAACTCGATACGTTATTGAACGTACACGAGAAATTTCATTCCCTTGCCGATGAAATCATTTCCAGGAAAGAGCAAGGTCATACGGATGTCCCCTCTGAAATCGTCATGAAAATGCACAAATGCAGCAGGGAGGTCGTATACCTCCTGACGAGGCTTGAACTTTCGGTCAGGATGGACAAAAAGGATTTCACGCCGCTAACGCATGCGTTTCGTGGCTTGAAGGTTCTTCTCGGTGGAAATCTGGGGGGAGACCCCTTCCGAATGGCTCCCAGGCCACGAATGGTGGACTGGTTGTCGTTTGACGTCCTGCGCAGACGTTCGTTGGCAGCGGCCATCGACATCAATGCGGCGCGGTTGAATCACATGCTGTGGGCGCGCGATCTCGAATTGGTCCTGGGCTCCCTCGGCGGTGTAGCCCGGCAACGGCAAGTCCCGGACGCCGACGAGTGCTATCTCGGAAGTTGGCTGAACGGCGCGGCGCGGGAAGATATAGAAGATGACTCTCTTCTCAAAATCTTATCCGCCACACACAAGGAATTCCACACACAAGTCATAAAAGCCATTTCCTCCTTACGTCACGACGACGATGCCGCTGTACACGACAGCATAAATGAAATCAATGGACTAAGCCGCGACCTGATATTGGCCCTGACCCACGCGGAATTCAAGGCCGCGCGGCGTGTTCTGTAAAAAGGCTCCTCTTTCATAACCGGGCGATGTGGTCCGCAACCGGCGGGGGCTCGTGTCCCGGCATGGCGAGAAGGGGCAGTTCGTCTCCGAAGCATGCGGCGAAGTCGTCGCAGACCTCACAGTTAGGGGAGGAGCAGACTTTGACGTCCGCCTGGAGACAGAGCTGGCGATAGAAGAATTTCTTCCACTTCATGTGGCCGGTGTTTTTGGCCGCGAGGGCGTGAAAGTGGCGGTCGAGCAGGGTCGAGACCTCGCCGCGATTGGACA